>NZ_JBSGET010000010.1:0-90126 GCF_053603035.1 Kitasatospora sp. NPDC004272
CGTGCCCGTAGCAGATCACCGCGTCGCCGAGCTGCCGTCACCGAGAGATGCGAGACCTGGCAGCCGATATCCGAGGCGGCGGCGCCGGTGTCGGCGGCGGGCAGCGCGGCCCCGCTGGCCCCCGCGGTGGGCTGCTGCGGCCCGCTCGGCGCGGTGGGCGACTCGGAGGCGGACGGGCAGCGCGCGGGCACCCAGGCGAACCGCACCACGTACGAGCCGCCCGGGGCGAGCAGCACCTCGGTGGGCAGCGCCGCCGGGTCGGGCAGCGAGTCGGCCGGGTCGCCCGCGCCGTGCGCGAGCACCTGGACGCCGCTCGCCCCGGCGCCCGGGACGAGGGTGCCGGCCCCGGCGAGGCGGCAGGCGTGCGGGCCGGTGTTGGTCAGCCGGAACCAGCCGTAGACCTTGCCGTCGGCCGGATCCGCGGCGGCCTGCCGGGCGTCGCCCCGGCCGAGGTCGGTGCGGGCGCAGAGCGGGGCGGCGGTGGGCGAGACGCCCGGACTGCCGGTCGCGGAGGGGCTCGCGGACGCCTCCGGGCCCGGGCTCGTGGCACCGGCGGGCGGCACCGCGGCCGAGCTGTGCGGGTGCCCGGGGTGGCTGCCGGGGGTCTTCACCGGGCTGCTGCCCGCCCCGGGGGCGGCCTGCCCACCGGTCGGGTCCCCGGACAGGTCGAACGGTCCGGTGACGTTCACCACCGGCAGCGCGGCGATCGCGGCGGCCAGCACCACCGCCCCGCCCAGCGCCCGTCGGCGAACGGCGCGTCGGCGCGGCACGGCGGCGCGCAGCCGGGGCAGCGCGCCGGGTTCGGGTTCGAGGGCGGCGACGGCGCGGTGCAGCCGGGCGCGCAGCAACTCCTCGGTCAGCGCGCCCGCGATCGGCGCGTCCGCGACGGCGTCGGCCCGTCCGCCACCGGACGGCCCGCCACCGGACGGCCCGTCACCAGCCGGTCCGCCACCGGCTGGTCCGTCGCCTGCCGCTCTCCCGCCGGGGTGGGAAGGTCGGCCCTCAGTCATCGCCGTGCTCCATCCGCGCCCGCAGGGCGGCGATCCCGCGCGACCCGTACGCCTTCACCGAGCCGAGGGAAATGCCGAGCACCTCCGCGACCTGTGCCTCCGTCAGATCGGCGTAGTAGCGCAGCACCAGCACCTCCCGCTGACGGCGTTGCAACCCCCGGAGCGCGGCCTTGAGTTCGTCGCGCTCCAGCGCATCGTAAGCCCCCTCTTCTGCACTGGCCATGTCAGGCATGGGCTTGGGCAGCAGGCGGAGGCCGAGCAGGCGGCGGCGCAGCGTGGACCGGGACAGGTTGACCACGGTCTGCCGCAGGTAGGCGAGGGTCTTCTCGGGGTCGCGGACCCGGCGCCGGGCGGCGTGCACCCGGATGAACGCCTCCTGGACGACGTCCTCGCAGGAGGAGAGGTCGTCCAGCAGCAGCGCGGCGAGCCGCAACAGGGAACGGTAGTGGGCCCGGTAGGCGTCGGTGAGCTGGTCGACGCTGGCCCCGGTCGCGTCCGCTGCCGCCGCAGCAAAGCCCATCCGACTACCGGCCCGCCGGGCCGCCCCGGGCAGGACGACCGCCACCGCCGCCCCCGTCACGTTCCTCACGATGGTTGGACACACGATCCCCTGTCCTGGTTGCCCCGGCCGGGGGCGTTGTTGCGCGGGAAGAAGGAATCCCCCTCCCGAGCGCACTGGCTCCGAAGGGGGATTCTGGCAGACCCGGCGGACGGGCCGGGTCCGCTTCACCCCTCCCGCACACAACCGTTGCGGTGTGGGTATCCGGGGCGGGCCCGGACGCGTGTCGTCCGGCGCCGACGGCGGCGGCTCAGCGGCCGGTGCCGCCGTAGACGACCGCCTCGTCGCTCTCGCTGTCCAGGCCGAACGCGCTGTGCACGGCGCGGACCGCCTCCGGCACGTCCTCCGCGCGGGTGACCACCGAGATCCGGATCTCCGAGGTGGAGATCAGCTCGATGTTCACGCCCGCCTCGGAGAGCGCCTCGAAGAAGGTCGCGGTGACGCCCGGGTTGGAGCGCATGCCGGCGCCGACCAGCGAGATCTTGCCGATCGCGTCGTCGAAGCGCAGCGACTCGAAGCCGATGCCCTCCTTGACCCGGTTCAGCGCGTCCAGCGCCTTCTGGCCCTCGTTGGTGGGCAGCGTGAAGGAGATGTCGGTCAGACCGGTGGCCGCGGCCGACACGTTCTGCACGACCATGTCGATGTTGACCTCGGCATCCGCGATCGCGCGGAAGATCCGGGCCGCCTCGCCCGGCTTGTCGGGCACGCCGACGACGGTGACCTTGGCCTCCGACGTGTCGTGGGCGACTCCGGAGATGATGGCCTGCTCCATCTCGCCCCCTTCGGGCTTCTGGTTCGGGTTGGTGCCGCTGACGATCGTCCCCGGCAGACCGGAGAACGACGATCGTACGTGAATCGGGATGTTGTAGCGCCGTGCGTACTCCACACAGCGGTCGAGCAGCACCTTCGAGCCGGACGAGGCCAGCTCCAGCATGTCCTCGAAGGCGATCCAGTCGATCTTGCGGGCCTTCTTGACCACCCGCGGGTCGGCGGTGAACACGCCGTCCACGTCGGTGTAGATCTCGCAGACCTCGGCCCCCAGCGCGGCCGCCAGCGCCACCGCGGTGGTGTCCGAGCCGCCGCGGCCCAGCGTGGTGATGTCCTTGGAGACCTGCGACACGCCCTGGAAACCGGCCACGATCGCGATGTTGCCCTCGTCCAGGGCGGCCCGGATCCGACCCGGCGTCACGTCGATGATGCGCGCCTTGTTGTGGGTCGAGTCGGTGATCACACCGGCCTGGCTGCCGGTGAACGACTGGGCGTCGAAGCCCAGCGTCCGGATCGCCATGGCCAGCAGCGCCATCGAGATGCGCTCTCCGGCGGTCAGCAGCATGTCGAACTCACGGCCGGACGGAATAGGGGTCACCTGTTCCGCGAGCTCGATGAGTTCGTCCGTGGTGTCACCCATCGCGGAGACCACGACGACGACCTCGTGGCCGGCCTTCTTGGTGTCCACGATGCGGCGGGCGACGCGCTTGATGCCTTCGGCATCCGCGACGGATGAGCCGCCGTACTTCTGCACGACAAGGCCCACGGGGGCTCCTCGACTTGGGGTGGTAGGTCGTCCTCAGTCTAACGAGCAGGGGTTCTCCGGCTGACGCCTTTCACATGCTGAGATACGAATATCGAACTCTGGTCACCGCCGACCGGCAGGTCTGCGGGCGCCGGCCGCCCGCTCCGAAGAATCGCCGCCGGAGCCCGGCCCGGCTCCCGGAATCTTCGCTTCCGGGCGGCCGATGACTGTTGCGTCACATCCGGACTCTTCCGACCACTTCCGATCGTTTTCGGTCGACCGTGGTCGATTTCCGGCCGGGCCCGAGCCGCGCCCGGGGCTGCTTCCGAGCCGCTTCCGGGCCACGCCCGAGCCGCTTCGGAGCCTTCTTCGGAGCCGCTTCGGAGCCGCTTCCGGCCCTGCCGGGGCCTGTGGACGGCTACAGGCCGAGCTCGGCCGCCATCAGGTCGCCCGCCTGCTGCTCCAGTTGCTCGTCCGTCAGCCCGTCGTCGTCGGTGTCCGCCCCGTCCGGGACCGCGCCGAGCGGCGAGTCCAGCCGGACGTGCGCGATCAGCGACTGCAGTGCGCGCAGCACCGCCGTGCAGGTCGAGCCCCAGTTGGACAGGTACGAGAACTGCCACCACCACAGCGCCTCGGAGACCCGGCCCTCGCGGTAGTGCGTCAGCCCGTGGTTCAGCTCGCTGACCACGCCCGCCAGGTCGTCCGAGATCCGGAACGCGCTCGGCTTCTCCGGCGGCCCGTACGGGTCGAACACCTCGTGGTAGACGTCGATCGGCGCCAGCAGCTCGGCGAGCCGCTCGCGCAGCTCCACCCCGTCCGGCTCCGGCCCGGCGTCCGGCTCGAAGCGGTCCTCGGGCAGCACGTCCTCGATCGCGCCCAGTCGGCCGCCCGCCAGCAGCAGTTGGGAGACCTCCAGCAGCAGCAGCGAGATCGCGCTGCCCGGCTCGTCGCCCTTGGCCACCTCGGTGACGGCCAGCACGAAGCTCTCCACCGAGTCGGAGATCTGCACCGCGAAGTCGTCCGGGGCCCCGGTCCGCCCCAGCGGGCCCGGAGTTTCGGTGGTGGTGTCGGTTCGGTCAGACATCGAGCAGTCGTCTCCCTTCGAACGCCCGGCCGAGGGTGACCTCGTCGGCGTACTCCAAGTCCCCGCCGACGGGCAGTCCGCTCGCCAGCCGGGTGACCTTGAGGCCCATCGGCTTGCACAGCCGGGCCAGGTAGGTCGCGGTCGCCTCCCCCTCCAGATTGGGGTCGGTGGCCAGGATCAGCTCGGTGACCGTGCCGTCCGCGAGCCGTGTCATCAGCTCGCGGATCCGCAGGTCGTCCGGACCGACCCCCTCGATCGGGCTGATCGCCCCGCCCAGCACGTGGTAGCGGCCGCGGAACTCGCGCGTCCGCTCGATCGCCACTACGTCCTTGGGCTCCTCCACCACGCAGATCACCGCGAGGTCGCGGCGCGGATCCAGGCAGACCCGGCAGTGCTCGGCCTCCGCGACGTTGCCGCAGACCGCGCAGAACCGGACCTTCTCCTTGACCTGCTGCAGTGCGTGCGCCAGCCGGCGCACGTCCACCGGATCGGCTTGCAGGATGTGGAAGGCGATCCGCTGGGCGCTCTTCGGACCGACCCCGGGCAGCCTGCCCAGCTCGTCGATCAGGTCCTGCACCACGCCCTCGTACACCTGCAACGCCTTCCTTCGAACCGGAGTCCGCTCCGGTGCCGTACCGGAGTCCGCTCCGGTGCCATCATCCAACGAATCGGGCGCCGGACACACCGCCCGACGCCCTACTGGCCCATAAATCACACAACTTGTCACTGCGGGTTCCGCCGCCTGCACCGGGTGTGCCCGGAGCCGCCGACCCCGGCCCGCCGATGCCCGGGCCTGGGCCTGAGCCTGGGCCTGGGCCGAGACCGGACGGGGTCGGCGGTCGGATCAGATCGGGTCGGGTCGGGTCGGATCAGAACGGCAGGCCCGGGATGCCGCTGCCGCCGCCCAGTCCCTGGGTCAGCGGGCCCATCCGCTCGGCCTGCAGCTTCTGCGCGGCCGCGGCGGCGTCGCGCACCGCGGCCACCACCAGGTCGGCCAGGGTCTCGGTGTCCTCCGGGTCGACCGCCGCCGGGGCGATGGTCAGCGCGAGCAGTTCGCCCGCACCCGTCACCGTCGCCTCCACCAGGCCGCCGCCCGCGGAACCGGACACCCTCGCCTCGGCCAGCTCCTGCTGGGCCCGGGCGAGGTCCTCCTGCATCTTCTGCGCCTGCTTGAGCAGCTGCTGCATGTTCGGCTGGCCACCAGGGAACACGGGACTCTCCTCGATCCGTCGACACTCCACACACGACTGCGCGGCACCGGTGCGCCCGGCCGGAACCGCCCGCACCCGCCCCTCGCCCCCGAGCCTACGCGGCCGCCCGTGAACCCCACGTCAGTCGCGGGACCAGGGACGGGCCGGGGCCGGGGCCGGGGCCGGCCCCGGGGGCGACCCGGCCGGGGCCGGGGGCCGGCCGGGCCGTCAGCTGCCCGGGCGGTGGTGGATCTCCTCCAGCACAGTGGCGCCCAGCTCGCGGACGATCAACTCCTGGGCGGAGAACACGTCCTCGACCAGATCCGGGTCGTCCTCCTCCGGGACGTCGTCCTCCGGCGCCACCACCGGCTGGGACTGCACCGGCTGCGGATTCGACCGGACCGGCGGCGCGGACGGGGCCCGGTGCGGCGGCGCCGACGCCTGCGGCTGCTGCTGCACGGGCGGGAACGCCGGGACGGGCGCCTGCTGCACCGGAGCCGGCACGACCGCCTGCGGGGCGGGCGCGGGGGCCTGCTGCACCGGAGCCGGCTGAACGGGACGGGGCGCCTGCGGGGCGCCCCAGCCACCGGCCGCCGGAGCGGGCGGCGCCGCGGACACCGCCGACGGCGCGTTGGTCGCGCCCGACGGGTCGACGATGCACTCCACCCGCCAGTCCACGCCCAGCGCGTCCGTGAGCGCCTGCCGCAGCACCTCGTCGCTGTGGCTGCCGACGAAGCTGTCCCGGGCGCCCGCGTTCACGAACGACACCTGCAGCGTGCTGCCGTCGAACCCGGCCACCTGGCCGTTCTGGCTCAGCAGGATCCAGGTGAACCGGCGGCGGTTCTTCACCGCTTCGAGGATCTGCGGCCACATCTGCCGGATCTGCGCCGCACCCTGCTGCGCCGCCGCCGAGGGCTGCGCACCGGCGGGCGGCTGGACCGGAACCGGGACGGGCGGCTGAACGGGCGCCGGGGCCTGGGCCGATGCCGCTGCCGGGGTCGGGGTCGGAACCGGGGCCGGGGCCTCCGGGGCGGGGGCCGCGGCCGGGGGCTGCTGGCCGCCGGGCGGGAAGCTGCGCGGGATCGGCCAGGCACCCGGGGCGGGGCCGGCCGGGGCGGGCGGCTGCGGGGCGGGCGCGAGGGCCTGCGGCGCGGGAGCCTGCGGCGCGGGCGCGGGCTGGAAGGACGTCGGCTGGACGGGGGCGGGCGCCGGGGCTTGCGGTGCGGGGAACCCGGGGGCGGCCGGCGCAACCGGCTGGAAGGCCGCCGGCGCGGCGAACCCGCCCGTCGCGGCCCGCCGTTCCAGCTTGTCCAGCCGGGCCTGCACCGAGAGCTCGTCCCCGTACGCGCCCGGCAGCATCACCCGGGCGCAGATCAGCTCCAACTGCAGCCGGGGCGCGGCGTTCCCGCGCATCTCGGTCAGCCCGGTGTTCACCAGGTCCGCGGCGCGGCTCAGCTCGGCCGGGCCGAAGCGGTCGGCCTGCGCCTGCATCACCGCGATCCGGTCGGCCGGGGCGTCGATCAGGCTCTTCTCCCCCGCGTCCGGCACGGTGGCCAGGATCACCAGGTCGCGCAGCCGCTCCAGCAGGTCCGTCACGAACCGGCGCGGGTCGTGCCCGCCCTCGACCACCCGGTCGACCACCTGGAACACCGTCGCGCCGTCCTGCGCGGCGAAGGCGTCCACCACCTCGTCCAACAGCGCCGCGTCGGTGTACCCCAGCAGCGCCGTCGCCATCTGGTACGTCACGCCGGCCTCGCCGGCGCCCGCCAGCAGCTGGTCCATCACCGACATCGAGTCACGCACCGAACCGGCGCCGGACCGCACCACCAGCGGGAACACCGCGTCCTCGACCTGGATGCCCTCCCGGCCGCAGACCTGCGTCAGGTAGTCGCGCAGCGTGCCCGGCGGGACCAGCCGGAACGGGTAGTGGTGGGTGCGGGACCGGATCGTCCCGATCACCTTCTCCGGCTCGGTGGTCGCGAAGATGAACTTCAGGTGCTCCGGCGGCTCCTCGACCACCTTCAGCAGCGCGTTGAAGCCGGCCGAGGTCACCATGTGCGCCTCGTCCAGGATGAAGATCTTGTACCGGCTGTGCACCGGCGCGAAGAACGCCCGCTCGCGCAGCTCGCGCGCGTCGTCCACACCACCGTGCGAGGCGGCGTCGATCTCGATCACGTCGATCGAACCGGGGCCGCCGGTCGCCAAGTCCCGGCAGGACTGGCACTCCCCGCACGGATCGGGGGTCGGCCCCTGCTCACAGTTCAGGCAGCGGGCCAGGATGCGGGCGCTCGTCGTCTTCCCGCACCCGCGCGGCCCGCTGAACAGGTACGCGTGGTTGACCCTGTTGTTGCGCAGGGCCTGCTGGAGCGGGGCGGTCACGTGCTCCTGCCCGATGACCTCCGCGAAGGTCTCGGGGCGGTAGCGGCGGTACAGGGCTAGGGACACACCCCCGAAGATATCGGGCCCAACCGACAAACGCGGCCGCCCACCCGCACTCCCCCGCACTCCCCCCGGAAACGCAAGGACCCCCCGTGCACCCGCCAGAGCCCACTTACCCTTGCTGCCTTCCGGCCCTGGGGGGGTTCAGCGAGATAGCGCCACACGAGGGGCTGCCCCAAGAGTAGCGGATCCCAGCCCCCGTTCCCCCCACCCACCCCACCCCGATCCACCGACCGCCCACCCCGCCACCCACCTGCGAGAGCATGGTCGCAACCACCCCTCGACATGTACTAAGCTCTCCCACGGAGGATTCGCCTAGAGGCCTAGGGCGCACGCTTGGAAAGCGTGTTGGGGGCAACCCCTCACGAGTTCGAATCTCGTATCCTCCGCCTGATCGGAGGCCCGGACCGCCCAGCGGTCCGGGCCTTCGGCGTTTCCTGGCGATCGATCAGAACGACTTGAGAGGGCATGCCGGAGATCGCGCCAGGAGCGCACCACGTCGGCCCCCAGCCGCAGGACCGTCCTCGTCGATCGGAGCAGCGCGGCGGCGACCGCCATGAACCCAAGTACTGCACTACCCACTACTGCTGCGGATCTCCACACGTCAGGTCCCTCCAGGCGTTCCCGCCATGCTCTCGAACTATGGCGCGGGAGTCTGCACCTAGTTAGGTGCATCTGCACATTGACTTCGGAACGTATTCCGAAGTAGCGTGGCCGCATGTCCACTCTCACCGTGTCGTTCTCCGACCTGTCGAAGAACTCGAAGCGCGTCGCGGACACCGTCGAGCAGGCCCAGCGCGTCCACGTCACCCGTCGTGACGGCGAGGACCTGTACCTGACCACCGAACGCCACGACCGTCAGCGCGAGGAGACCGCCGACGTCACCGCACGGCTCTTCGCAGCTCTGATCACCAGCGACGAGGGGGCGCGCGCAGTACTCCTCGCCCTCCCTGAGGTCTTTCCCTGGACCCGGCACCTGTCGGCCGAGGAGGTCCGCGAGTTCGTCGTCGACCTCGTGG
This sequence comes from Kitasatospora sp. NPDC004272, assembly GCF_053603035.1. NCBI lineage: Bacteria > Bacillati > Actinomycetota > Actinomycetes > Kitasatosporales > Streptomycetaceae > Kitasatospora > Kitasatospora sp. NPDC004272. Next base: position 8,815 of record NZ_JBSGET010000010.1, read on the forward strand.
ACGCCACCCGCGACGTGGTGGAGCTGGACGTCCACGCCAACCTGCACCGCGTGATCGTCGAGTGGCGTGCCACCGCCAGGATCCTGGCGGACCCCGAACTGAGCGCCCAGCTCGCCGGACCGCTCTCGGGCGAGGACCACGGCGAGGTACTCGCTCCATGAGCCCCAAGCGCGGGGACGACGTCCCGCCGCCACCGGTCGGCGACGAGTGGCGGCTGCGGTTCGCCACCAGCGAGGCTGCCAAAGGATGGGGCGACCTCTGCACGGAAGCGCCGGGGAACACCCGGCGCTGCTTCGAAGCCCTCCGCACCGACCCCCTGTCCGCAAGTGACCCCGATCGGCAGCACCGGCTCCGAGGCCGCCTTTCGACGCGTGTTCTCGGCGGCGACGAACTACCGCAGTGGGAGTACGAGGTGACCGCCGGCGGGCGCGTGCGCTACCTCGTCGACGAGCCGGGCCGGACCGTCCACCTCGTCTACGCCTCACCCCGGCATCCCAAGGACACGGACAGCTGACCGGCAGCGGAGCGGATCGATCCGGCTCCAGGCGACAGGCGGCGCGGTCTCAGTTCTGGCCTCATTCCTACCCGTCCAATCAGGTTCAGCCGCCGCCCAGCTGTGCAATTCGCCGCAGGTCAGGACAGGGGTGAACCTCAGCGAACGGGGCCCAGGAGATTTGGAAAGCGTGTTGGGGGCAACCCCTCACGAGTTCGAATCTCGCACCCTCCGCCTGACCGAAGGCCCGGACCGCAGCGCGCGGTCCGGGCCTTCGGCGCTTCCGCCTCCTGCTGGTGCGCCATCCTGGTGTCTCCGGACGGCTTCGGCAGGGTGTTGGCGTCCTCCTACGCGGTGAGGTGTCCCATCGGTAAGAAGAGCGGATCGGCACTGGCCTCGTGGCTGCACGGTCTCGATGCCGCCGAGTTGGAGCGGATCCTGGCGGCGCGCCCTGACGCCGTGGCGGCTCCGGAGCCGCGGTCGGTCGGTGAGCTGGCGGATCGTCTTCAGCGCCCGGCGTCAGTGGCGCTGGTCCTGCCCCGGCTCGCGCTGCCGTGCCTGCAGGTGGCCGAGGCCCTCGCCGTGCTGACGGTTGCGTCGCCGGACGAACTGGCGTTCCTGCTGGGGGCGTCGCAGGGCGAACGCGCCCGCGGGTTCACCGCCACGGTGCAGGCGCTGATGGACCGCGCCCTGGTGTGGCCGGACGGCAACGGCCGGCTCCACATGGCGGCACCGCTGCGGAACGCGTGGGCCTCGCCCCTGGGGCTCGACGCACCGCTCGGGCAACTGCTCGCGGGCGTGAACTCCGACGAGTTGGGCCGGATGCTGGCGAAGCTCGGCGTCAAGCCCGCGGCCAACCGGAAAGAGCGGCGGCTGGCAGCACTGGTCGAGCACCACGGCGATCCGGCTCGGGTCGCCGCGTTGGTGGCCAAGGCGCCCAGCGCCACCCGCGAACTCCTCGATCGGCTCGCGCTCAAGGCTCCGAAGCGAACGGGCTTCGTCCTGTTCGGGGCGCCGCAGGCCGACGCCGGGCCCGGCGAACAGTGGGCGGTCGAGCGAGGGCTGCTGGTCCGGGACCGGTACCGCTACGGGCCCGCCCGGATGCCCGCGGAGGTGGCGCTCGTCCTGCGCGGCCCGGACTGGCACGCCCCGTTCGCACCCGTCCCGCCCGAGGTGCCTTCCGTTCCCGCCGCCGGCCCGGACGTCGAGCGGGAAGCCGCGGCCGCCTCCATGGCGCTCGCCGCCCACGCCGTGTCCGTCCTGGGAGTGTGCGCCGCCGCCCCGCCCGCCCGGCTCAAGACCGGCGGGATCGGCACCCGCGAGCTGTCCCGGATCGGGAAAGCGGCGCAGTGCGACGAGATCCCGGTACGCCTCGTGCTGGAGACGGCGAGCGCGGCCGGGCTGCTGGCCCGGGACGGCGACCGGGTCACGGCGACCACGGCCTACGACAGCTGGGCCGGGAAGGACCCCGCCGACCAGTTCGCGGTGCTGCTCCGGGCCTGGTGGGCACTCCCGCTGACCCCTGGCGGGAGCCGCGACGAGGACGGGAAGGCGCGGCCGGCCCTCGCCGGGACACCGCCCTGCGAGGGCTGCGTCCAGGCCCGGCACGGGCTGCTCACGGCCGCGTCACAGCTCCCGGCCGGCAAGGGCGCGGCAGGGTCGGCGGACCTCGGGGCGCTGCTGCGGTGGCTCCGCCCGCTCGCCGACGAACTCCCCCAGGACGCCACGCCGTTCGCCACCCTGGTCAGGGAGGCGGAACTGCTCGGCGTACTCGCCCTCGGGGCCGTGTCCCCGCTCGGGGCCGCCCTGCTCGCCGAGGACGCCGAAGCGCTCACCGACGCCTGCCGGCGTCTGCTGCCCGCCGCCAGCGGGACCGCCCGCTTCGGCAGCGACCTCACGGCCGTGGTCGCCGGTACGCCGTCGGCGCACCTCTTCGAACTGCTGGACTCCGTCGCGGACCGGGAGACTGCCGGTGCGGCGTCCGTGTGGCGGTTCAGCCCGGGCAGCGTCCGCCGCGCCCTGGACGCCGGCCGCACCCCGGACGCCCTCACGACCGACCTGGCCGCCGTCGCCGTCGAGCCGCTTCCCCAACCGCTCTCGTACCTGATCCACGACACCGCGCGCGGCCACGGCCGGGTGCGGGTCGTCTCCGCGGCCTGCGTGATCCACGGCCAGGAGCCCGCCCTGCTGGCCGAACTGGTCGCCCACCGCCGGCTCTCCCCGCTCGGCCTGCGACAGCTGGCACCGACGGTGCTGATCAGCCGGACCCCGGCGGACGAGACCCTCGCCGCGCTGCGCGCCGCGGGTTACGCCCCGGTCGCGGAGGAGCCCGACGGATCCGTCCGGATCGAACGGGCCCGGCGCCACCGCGCGGCGAGCCCGGTCCCGCCCCCTCGTCGTCCCGGTGGCGGGACCCGCACCCAGCGGACGGACGCCCACGCTGCGGCCGTGGGGGCGGCCGTCGACCTGCACGCCCTCGCCTGCCGGCTCCGGGACGCCCCACAGGACCTCGCAGAGCCCGACCCGTACGACGGCCGTCCGTACGCGAGCGACACCGAGGAGATCATCGCCGGGGACGCACGCAACCTCTCCTTCACCGATGCCCGCCAGCTGGCCCATGCCGTCGACGAAGGGCACTCGATCACCATCGAGTACGTCGCCACCTCGGGCAGCACGACCGTCCGCACCCTCAGCCGCCTCGAACTCGATTCCCCCTACCTCCACGCCTGGTGCCACCTGCGGAACGACGAGCGGGTGTTCACCCTCTCCCGCATCCACGCGGTGATGCCGGTGGTGTCGGTGGTGTCCTCGTAGCCCGCGACGCGCGCAGGGGCGCTCGGACTCCGTGGCCGTGGCCGTGGCCCGGGGTCGGGCCCCCGGGCCGCCGGACCCCGGGCCGCCGTCGCGGTCGGAGGCCCGGGCCGCGGGTGCGGTCCGGGCCTGTGGAGGTCGTGGCGTGGCGGGTGCGTCGGGGGCCGGGTGGGGCGGTCAGAGGGGGAACATTCCGCGGTAGGGCTCGGCGATGCGTTCCTGGTGGGATCCGAAGTCGACCAGGACGGCGCTGTCGCCCTCGGCGGCGATGACCCGGCCGAGGCCGTAGGCGTCGTGGGTGACGCGGTCGCCGACGGCGAAGTGCTTGCGGGGTGCTTCGGCCTTGGCCTTGAAGGGGCTGGTGGGCAGGTGTCGGCGGACTGCTTCAGGCTTTTTCATCCAGTCCAGTATGCGCCGCGGAGCGGGGGTGGCGCCCCTTTCTGACGGCTCGAATTCTGGATGCCCGATATGCCGGATGTGTCGAACGGCACTCTCCGGCGCGGTGGCGGGCCGGTCGGGTGACGGAGGGTGGCCGCCGCGTCCGGCGGGCGGATGATCGGATCAACTATCTTGAGGCGATGGTGGGTTGGTGGCGGAGGCGGGTCCGGTCCGCCGAAGCGGCGCGCGACCCGGTCGAAAACTGGGGGGAAATGTCCCCCCACTGCGGACTCCGGGCTGCTACAGTCGAAGGAGTTGCAGTAGTGGTTCCCATGAACTTGTGTGCGCCTGCTGATGAATCGCGGGCGCATTTTTGTTTTCCGGATGTTTTCCGGGCGGGCGCTCATCGCGGTGACTCGGTGCCCGTAACGTGCGGGTTCCGGAAGGTCCCTTGAAGGAGATTTTTTACATGGCTAATGGCACCGTGAAGTGGTTCAACGCGGAAAAGGGCTTCGGCTTCATCGAGCAGGAGGGTGGCGGCCCGGACGTCTTCGCCCACTACTCGAACATCAACGCCAGCGGCTTCCGCGAGCTGCTTGAGGGCCAGAAGGTCGAGTTCGACGTCACGCAGGGCCAGAAGGGCCCGCAGGCCGAGAACATTCGCCCGCTGTAGTTCCCACTGCCGCGGCGACCGCCTGGCAGCGAAGGGCCCGTACTGCGCACATCGTGCGCGGTGCGGGCCCTTTTCGGTTCCGGCTCCGGCTCCGGGAAAGGGTCGGTCGGGTCGGGTCAGGGGGCCGGCCGGTGGGGCGGGGTCTCCCGGGCGCCGACCCAGCCGGCGAAGTCTTCGATGCCGTCGATGAGGGCTTCGAAGCGGAAGGAGTGGAAGAGGTCGAAGGCGTGGTGGGCGCCGGGGAGCTCGGCGTAGACGACGGGGGAGGCGGAGACGGCGCGCAGGGCGCCGACGAGGGCTCGGGGGTTGTCCGTCTCGACCAGTTCGTCCAGGTCGCCGTGGGCGATGAGGAAGGGGGGCGCGTCCGGGCGGACGAGGTTGACCGGGGAGGTCGCGGGATTCCCGTCGAAGTAGGTCCCGAGGTAGCCGTTGAGGACGATGGCCGCGGTCACCGAGGTGTCCGCCTCCTCGAAGCCGGGCTGGTAGGCGGGGTCGTCGGCGGTGAGGGCGGCGAGCGCCGCCATGTGGCCGCCCGCGGAACTGCCCGAGACGTACACCGCGGCCCCGGGGTGCGCGCCGTACTCGGTGGCGTGCTCGCGGGCCCAGGCGATGACCTTCTTCGCGTCGATCAGGTGGTCCGGGTGCGAAGAGGCGGGCCGCAGGCGGTAGTTGGCGCTGATGCAGACCCAGCCCCGGCTGGCGAGGCGGTACAGCAGCGGGAGGGACTGGGTGTCCTTGCGGCCCTGGTCGTAGTGGCCGCCGTGGAAGTGGATCAGCACCGGGCCGCCCTCGGGGCGGGCGCGGTGGTGGTAGACGTCCAGCAGGTTGCGGACGCCCGCGTCGCCGTAGCCGAGGTTCGCCACCCGCCTGACCTCGCGGCGGCGGCGGAAGACCGGCCGGAGCAGGATGCGGGCCAGCGGCGGCCGGTGCCGGGTGGCCGCGCCTGCGCCGAGCGCCTCGTCCAGGGCCCCTCCGACCACGGCCGCGGTGCGCAGGCCGCGTCGGGCGACCACGGCGAGTCCGACGGCGGGGACGACGGCCAGGGCGACGGCGGCCCAGTCGGCCGCGGTGGTGATGTCGCCCTCCGCGAAGGCCAGGGCGGTGGCCGCCGCCAGGCCGTAGAGGGCGAGGAAGGGCAGCTCGTTGAAGACCAGCCCCAGCCGGTAGCTGAACCAGAACAGCGGGGCCGGCCCCCGGACCGGGACCAGGCAGAACACCGTGATCACGGTGGCCAGCACCACCGTCGTCAGATAACCCGCGGCCATCCGCGCCACTCCCCGTTCGACACTCGGTTCGTCCCACCCCGCCCGTGGTATCCCGTCCGTCCTATCACGGGCGGGCACCTCCGGAGCGGGGAAGGGGAGAAGACAGGGGATGGGGGGGATGGGGGCGGGAGGGACTGGGCGGGGAGGGCCGGGTCATCGGCGCAGGGCGCGCCAGCCGAGCAGGGTGGTGGCGGCCAGGGCGGCGGCCGCCAGGGCGAAACCCGCGCGGGGGCCGGCCAGCTGGATGGCGGCGGAGAGCAGCAGGCCGGTGAGCGGGAGGGTGCCGGGCAGGGCCATCGACCAGGCGGCCATCACCCGGCCGCGCAGGGCGTCGGTGGAGCGGAGCTGGACCAGGGTGTTCGCGGCGGTGATGAAGCGGATGCCGGTGAAGCCGGCCGCCGCGATGGCGGCGAAGGCGACGGGCGGGTCGGGGCTGGCCGCCAGCAGGAGGACGGTCAGCGCGGTGGCCAGGGCCAGGTTCCTGACCTGGCGGCCGGTGGGGTCGCCCCGGCCGGCGGCGAGGACCGCGCCGGGCAGGGCACCGAGGCCGAACGCGGCCATCAGGGCGCCGTAGCCGCCGCCGTCCAGGTGCAGGGTGCGGGAGGCGAAGAGCGGGAGGGCGACGCCGAGGTTGAAGAGCATCCCGGCGGCGGCCGCGATCGGCAGGCAGGCCCGGATCGGTGGGTCGTCCCGCACGTAGCGCAGCCCCGCCCGGAGCGCCCCGGCGGTGCGGACCGCCGGGGCGGCGGCGGAGGCTGCCGGGGCGGAGGTGGCGGGGGCGGCGGGGCGGACGGCCGCGGAGGCGGCGGGGCGGACGGCCAGCAGGACGGCCAGCGGTGGGAGGAAGGCCAGCGCGTTGGCGAGGAAGCAGGCCCAGGCGCCGACGGTGCCCAGCAGCAGGCCGCCGGCGGCGGGGCCGAGGACCCGGGAGGCGTTCATCGTCACCTCGTACAGGCTCACCGCGCCGGCGATCCGTTCGGCGCCGACCAGGTCGACCACATACACCTGGCGGGCCGGGGCGTCGAGGGCGGTGACCACGCCGCTGAGGGCGGCGGGCAGCAGCAGGACGGGCAGCGGGGGCCGCAGCGGGGCGAGCGCGGCGAGGGCCAGCCCCAGGGCGACGAAGGCGAGTTGGGTGGCGATCAGGAGCCGGCGCCGGTCGGTGCGGTCCACCAGGACGCCGGCCCAGGGGCCCAGCAGCAGGAGCGGGCCCCAGGTGACGACCGTGATCACGCCCAGCCACCACGCGCTGTGGGTGCGCTGCAGGACGAGCCAGGACATCGCCACGGCCTGGGTCATGGTGCCGGAGGCGGACAGCACCTGGGCGCCGAACCACCAGCGGAAGGCGGGGGCGCGCAACGGCTGGCCGATCCGGGCCAGGGCGCCCCGGCGGGTGGTGCCGGTGTGCCGCGGGGCGGAGCAGGTGTCCACGTGTCCCTCCCTCGTCTCGGGTCGCCGCGCGTACGCATCGGCGGGGCGGCCCGGCGGGCGGATCGACAGGGTGCGGTGCTGGGCGAGGTGGTACCGGACCGGGGGTGCCGGGCGAGGTGGTACCGGGCGGGGGTGCCAGCAAAGCAGCGCCGGGGCGGGGCGCGCACGGCCTCCGGTGGGCGTCCGGGCGAATTTCGGCCGTGCGGTGGTCCGGCCCGGGAGGCGCGGTCCCGCGACCGCTGCGGCCCCGGTTCGGCGCACGCCCGGTGTGGACGGCCGTCGGCCCGTACGTCCGGGGGAGAACGGACGGGCCGTTGGAACGGGCGTTGCCCGCGGCCGGTCAGGCCGTGTACGGGGTGTGCTCGCGGCCGGCCCGCAGGGTGCGGGCCCACCAGGTGAGCTGGTCGAGCATCCGCTTGGCGGCGCCGTTCGCGGTGGTGGCGTCGTGCGGCTGCCCGTCGGCGTCGAACTTCTCCCAGGCCATGTGGAAGCTGAGGCTGTCGCGGACGGTCGCGGCGTGCAGCTCGGCGAAGACCTGCCGCAGGTGCTCGACGGCGCGCAGGCCGCCGCTCATGCCGCCGTACGAGACGAAGGCGACCGGCTTGGCCTGCCACTGGCTGTAGTGCCAGTCGATCGCGGCCTTCAGCGAGGCCGGGTAGGAGTGGTTGTACTCGGGGGTGACGACGACGAAGGCGTCGGCGGCCGCGATCCGCGGGGTGAGGGCCGCGACCCCCGGGGTGGGTTCGGCACCCAGCCGGTGCGGGACGTCGGCGTCCGCGAGGTCGATCAGGTCGACGCCGAACTCGCCGTAGCCCCGGGCCTGTTCGGTGAACCAGCGGGCGACGGTCGGGCCGAAGCGGTTCTCCCGGGTGGAGCCGATGATGACGGCGAGCTGCAGGGGGGCGGCGGTGTCGGTCATGGCGGTGTCGGTCATGGCGGGTGTCCCTTCGCGGTCGGGCCGCTCGCTGCGGCCTGGCTGACGTCGGGAACGCTACGGAGCCGGGTACCGGGCGCGCATCCGTCGGATGACCTGGTCCGGTGCGGGGGCGGTCCCCGGTCATTCGACGGATGCGCGGGGCCGCGGCCGGTTCCTAGCGTCGACGGCATGGATGACACGACGCGGGCCAGGCGGCCGGGGGCGGCCCGGAACGGGACGGAGCGGGGCGGGCGACGGGCACTGACCCTCGGGGTGGTGCTGCTGGGCATGCTCACCCTGGCGATGTCGATGTCGGGGACGACCGTGGCGCTGTCCGACATCGGGGCCGAACTCGGCGCCTCCGGGCCCGCGTTGCAGTGGGTGGTGACCGGCTACTTCCTGACCGCGTCCAGCTTCATGCTGGTGTTCGGGGCGCTCGGCGACCTGTTCGGGCGGCGGCGCACCTACCGGGCGGGGGCCGCGGTGTTCGCGGTCGGGCTGGGGCTGAGCGCGCTCGCGCCCGGCGCCTGGTTCCTGGACGCGGCCCGGGCGCTGGCCGGGCTCGGCGCGGCGGGCGTGATGTCCGGCGGCGGCGCGCTGCTCGCCTCCGCCTTCGAGGGGCCGGCCCGGACTAGGGCGTTCGCGGCCTTCGGCACCACCGGCGGGGTGGGCCTGGCGCTCGGCCCGACGCTGACCGGCGCGCTGGTCGGGTCGGTGGGCTGGCGGGTCGCGTTCGGGCTGTTCGCGGCCGTCGGGGCGCTGGTCGCGGGCGGGGCCGGACTGCTCGCCGAGCCGCGCCCGGCCGGCCGGGCCCGGCTGGACGTGCCGGGCGCGGCGCTGTTCGTGGCGGGCCTCGGCCTGCTGATGGCCGGAGTCACCCAGGGGCCCGCCAACGGCTGGACCAGCCCGCCGGTGCTCGGCGCGTTCGGCACCGGTCCGGTGCTGCTGGCGGCCTTCGCGCTGCGGCAGGCCCGGGCCGCCCACCCGGTGCTCGACCTGACGCTGGTGCGCGACCGCCGCTACCTGGCCTGGACGGTCGCGGGCCTGGCCTCGTCGGCCGGCTTCGCCGGGTCGCTGACCTACCTGCCGACGTACTTCCAGGGCGTCGACGGGGCCTCGGCCGGGCGGGCGGGCGCGACCATGCTGTGGCTGACCGCGCCGGTCCTGGTCGTGCCGCTGCTCAGCGGGCGGCTGCTGACCCGGGGCGTGCCGGCCCGGGTCGTCATCGCGGTGGCGCTGGCGCTGGTCGCGGCGGGCAACGCCTGGCTGACCGTCCTGGCGCCGGGCGCGGGCAGCGCCGTCCTGGCCGGGCCGCTGCTGGCCGTCGGCACCGGCACCGGACTGGCCAACGGCATCGTCGACGGGCAGGCCATGAACCAGGTGGGCCCGGCCCGGGCCGGGATGGCCGCCGGGTTCCTCAACACCGTCCGCAGCGGCGGCCAGGCGATGGTGATCGCCGGGCTCGGCGCCGCCCTGCTCACCCTGGTCACCTCCCGGGTCGGCTCCGCGCGGGTGGCCGCCGAGGTGGTCTCCGGGCAGCTGACCGGCGGTGAACCCGCCTTCCTGGCCGAGCAGTTCACCTCGGCCTGGCACGTCGTGCTGTGGACCGTCGCCGCCCTGGTCGGCGCCGCGCTGGCCGCCGTCACGGCCCTGCTGCGCACCGGCCCGGCCCGGGGGACGGCCCCGAGCCGCCCGGCAGCAGCGGAGACGGGGACGGGGACAGGGGTGGGGGCGGAGGCGGAGGCGGGGGCTGCGGGGACCGTCCAGCAGGCTGGATGAACTCCTGCTACCGGCAAGGAATTTGGCCGATTCCACTGCCTCGCTGGGTAGTTGGGCGGCCGTCCGGGATGCGGTTCGCCACCCGGGCCCGGAACGGGACGCCAACTAGGCTGGTTCGCATGCTGCATGGACGCACGACGGAGACCGCCGCGATCGACCGGTTGCTGGACGGGGCCCGGGAGGGACGGGGCGGGGCCGTGGTCCTGCGCGGGGAGCCGGGGATCGGGAAGAGCGCCCTGCTGGCGTACGCCGCGCGGCGGGGCGAGCAGCGGGAGATGCGGGTGCTGCGCGGCGCGGGCATCGAGGGCGAAGGTGAACTGCCTTTCGCCGGGCTGCACTTGCTGCTGGCGGGGGTGCTCGACCGGCTGGGGTCGCTCCCCGGGGCGCAGGCCGCCGCGCTGCGCGGCGCGCTCGGGCTGCGGGCGGAGGCCGCGTCCGGCGACCGGTTCCTGGCCGGGCTCGGGGTGCTCACGCTGCTGTCCGAACTGGCCGCCGAACAGCCGGTGTTGGCGGTGGTGGACGACGCGCACCTGCTGGACGCGGAGTCGCTGCGGGTGCTGCTGTTCGCGGCCCGGCGGCTGGGCGCGGAGCGGGTGGCTGTGCTGCTGGCGGTGCGCGGGGGCACCGGCGACGGCGACGGCCCGGACACCCCCGGGCTGCCCGAACTGCCGGTCGGGCCGCTGGACGCGGCCGCCGCCGAACTGGTCCTCGCCTCGGCCGCGGGGGCCGACCGGCTGCCCGGTCCGGCCCGGACGCTGGTGCTCAAGGAGGCGATGGGCAACCCGCTCGCGCTGCTCGAACTGCCCGCCGCCCAAAGGTCGTCGGAGCACTACGCGTCCCCGTACGGGGTGGCCTGCCTGCCCGCGCACAGCCGGCTGCTGCGCACCTTCACCGACAGCGTGGCGACGCTGCCGCCCGGCACCCGGACGGTGCTGCTGGTCGCGGCGACGGACGAGCGGGGGCGGCTGGACGCCGTGCTGGCCGCGGCCGGGCGGCTGGGCGCCGGGCTGGACGACCTGGAGCCGGCCGAGCGGGCCCGGCTGGTGCGGGTCGAGGACGGACGGGTCCGGTTCCGGCACTCGGTGATCCGGGTCGCCGTCTACCAGGGGGCCGGTACCGCCCGGCAGGTCGCCGCGCACCGGGCACTGGCCGAGGTCCTGGCCGAGGCGCCGGGCGGGGCACCGGACGGAGCCCCTGGCGAGGTCCTGACGGGCGGCGGCGGGAGCGACGGGAGCGGCGAGGACTGCGGGGGCGACCCCGAGCTGGCCCGGCAGCGGGCCTGGCACCTGGCCTCCGCCGCGACCGGACCCGACGCCGAGGCGGCCCGGCTGCTGGAGCGCAGTGCCGAACACGCCCGCGCCCGGGGCGGGTTCGACGCCGTCGCGGCCGCCTACCAGCGGGCCGCCGCGCTCACCGCCGATCCGGCCGAGCGCGGCCGCCGGCTCTTCGAGGCGGCGTCGGCCGCCGCCGACGCCGGGCGCCTGGAGCAGGCCGACGGGCTGGCCCGGGAGGCCGGGCCGTACCTCGCCGACCCGGTGCGGCGGGCCCGGGCGGCCCGGCTGCGGGCCGCCGTCGCCGACGAGCAGGACCGCTCGCGCGACGCCCACGCCATGTTCACCGAGGCCGCCGGGGAGGTGGAGAGCGCCGACCCGGAACTGGCCGGGGCGCTGCTGTTCCAGGCCGCGCAGGCCGCCTGGCACGCGGGCGACCAGCAGGCGATCGAGCGCAGCGCCGAGCGGGCCGCCGAGCTCGCCCTGCCCGGCGCCGAACGGATCACCGCGCTGGCCCGGGTGGCCGCCGGCCAGCACCGGTTGGAGCCCGCCGCGCTCGCCGACGGCGCCGGTGCCGTCCGCGAACTCCTCTCCTCCGCCTACGGGTCGGACTCCCCGACGGCGCTGCGCGAGCAGGTCCGGCTGGGCTGGTGGCACCTGTTCGACGGCCGGACCGACCAGGCCCACGAGCTGGCCGCCGCGGTCGAGCGCCGCTGCCGGGAGACCGGCGCGCTCGGCGTCCTGGCGGTGGCCCAGATGCTGCTGGCCCGCACCCAGCTGATGCTGGGCCGGCACCGCGACGCGCTCACCACCGCCACCGACGGGCTGCGCTCGGCCGAGGACAGCGGGCAGGCCCGGGTCCGGATCCACCTGGCCACCGTGCTGGCCCAGTTGGCCGCGCTGCGCGGCGACGAGGACGCCTGCCGGGCGCACGCCGAGGAGGCGCTGGCCCGCGGCATCGCCCCGTCCACCGTGCACGCGGGCACCGCCCTGGCCGTCCTCGACCTGGGCCTGGGCCGCACCGAGGCCGCGCTGGACCGGCTGACCGCGCTCGCCGCGTCCCCCGACCGGCAGGGCATCATCGCCGCCCTGCCCGACCTGGTCGAGGCCGCCGCCCGGCTGGAGCGGCCCGAACGCGGCCGCACCGCCGAGAGCTGGTACCGGGAGCACGCCGCGCTCGGCGGGCAGCCCTGGGCCCGGGCGCTCGCGCTGCGCTGCCGCGCCCTGCTCACCGAGGACCCGGACACCGCCACCGCCCACTACGAGGAGGCGCTGCGGCTGCACCAGCAGGACGGCGGCTCCCCGTTCGACCTGGCCCGCACCCGGCTGCTGTACGGCGAACGGCTGCGCCGCCGGCGCCGCACCGCCGAGGCCCGCACCCAACTGCGTTCCGCCCTGCACGCGTTCGAGCAGCTGGGCGCCGCGCCCTGGGCCGAGCGGGCCCGCGGCGAACTGCGCGCCACCGGTGAGAGCACCGCCCAGGCCGCCGGTCCCGGCCCGCTGGACCTGCTCACCCCGCAGGAGCTCCAGGTGGCCCGGCTGGCCGCGGAGGGCCTCAGCAACAAGGACATCGGCAGCCGCCTGTTCATCAGCCCCCGCACCGCGGGCTACCACCTCTCCCACACGTACGCGAAACTCGGGATCACCTCCCGCACCGAACTGGCCCGGATCGCCTTCTGATCCGGCCGGGCGCGGGGAGGACGGACACAGGAGGCGGCATGGCGACGGACAGCGGTCCCACGGAGCGGACGGGAGCACCCGGGCAGCCGGCGGGAGCGCCCGGGAAGCGGGCGACGGTGCCCGGGCAGCCGGTGGCGGTACCCGGGCAGCGGGCGGCGGCGGGCGGGCGTCCCGCCGGGCCCCCGGTCGGGCGGCGGGTGGACCGGCGGGTGGCGATCCTGGTCGGCGTCCTGCTGCTGCTGTGCCTGCCGCCGTGGTGGACGCTGCTCGCGGCGGGCACCGGCTGGCCGCTGCCGGTGGTGCTCGCGGGCACGGCCGTGCTGCTGGCCTGGGCGGTCGGCTTCCCGGTCCTGATGGTCCGGGGCCACAGTCCGCGCAGCCGCGACGACCGGGCGGCCCGGATCGCGGACACCAGCCTCGGCGTGGTGTGGGTGCTGTGGACCTGCTCGGTGCTGGGCGCCCTGGCCGACCTGCTGCTGGCCGCGGCCGGCGTCGGCGGCACCGGCCGGGCCCGGCTGGTCGCGGCGGCGGTCGTGCTGCTGGCGGCCGGGGTGCTGGCGTGGGGCCACCACGAGGCGATGCGGGTGCCCCGGGTGCGGCGGCTGGACGTCCACCTGCCGCGGCTCGGCGCCGGGCTGGACGGCCTGCGGGTGGTGCTGCTGGCCGACACCCACTACGGGCCGATCGACCGGGCGGCCTGGTCGGCGGGCGTCACCGCGGCGGTCAACGCGCTGGACGCGGACGTGGTGGTGCACGCCGGTGACATCGCGGACGGCACGCCCGTCCAGCGCCGCGCCCAGTCCGCGCCGCTCGGGGCGGTCGAGGCCCGGCTGGCCCGGGTGTACGTGACCGGCAACCACGAGTACGGCAGCGAGGCGCAGGGCTGGCTGGACCGGATGACCGAGCTGGGCTGGGAGGCGCTGCACAACCGGCACGTGGTGGTGGAGCGCGGCGGCGACTCGCTGGTGCTGGCCGGAGTGGACGACGTCACCGCCGAGTCCTCCGGCCTGGCCGGGCACCGGACCGACCTGGACGGCGCGCTGGCCGGGGCGGACCCCCGGCTGCCGGTGCTGCTGGTCGCCCACCAGCCCAAGTACGTCCCGCAGGCGGCGGCCGCCGGGATCGACCTGCAGCTGTCCGGGCACACCCACGGCGGCCAGATCTGGCCGTTCCGCTACCTGGTCCGGATCGACCAGCCGGTGGTGCGCGGCCTGAGCCGGCACGGGGAGCGGACCTGGCTCTACACCAGCGGCGGCACCGGCTTCTGGGGGCCGCCGTTCCGGGTGTTCGCGCCGAGCGAGATCACCGTGCTGACGCTGCGCGCGGGCGGCGCTGCCGGGTAGCGCGGGCGGGTAGCGCGGGCACGGGCACGGGCGGGTAGCGCGGGCACGGGCACGGGCGGGTAGCGCGGGTGGCGCTGCCGGGTGGCCGCGCGGTCGCTCAGCCCGCCAGGGTCCGCGCGGTCGCTCAGCCCGCCAGGGTCCGGGACGGGGTCCGGGCGGGTGTCCAGGACGGCGTCCAGGCCCCGGCCGGGGTGGGGGTGGCGGCGGCCGCGGCGGCGAGGTGGGCGTGCAGGGCGGGCAGCGCCGGGTGCGGGTTGTCCCGGTGGTGCAGCAGCGAGTGCGGGTAGACCGGGACGGGGTCGGTGACCGGGACGCGGCGCAGGCCGTGGCCGGTGGGCCAGACCAGTCGGGTGTCCTCGCCCATGAAGGTGGCCAGCGCGGGGGTGTCGGCGATGGTGTCGAGCAGCACGTCGGAGCCGAAGTTGGGCCCGGTCGATTCGATGGTCAGGCCGAACTCGCCCGCCAGCGCCTCGTAGTAGGCGGCCCACTCGCTGCCGGGCAGCAGGCCGGGCATCCAGATCCGGTGCCCGGCGAGCTCGGCCAGCGGCACCGCGCGGGCGGCGGCGAGGGCGTGCCCCGGGCCGGTGAGCAGGTGCAGCGGTTCGTCCAGGACCCGGGTGGCGGTGAGGTCCTCGGGCAGCGGGCGGCCGGGCGCGCCGACGGCCCGGAACGAGGCGTCGACCGTGCCGGAGCGGATCGCGGCGACCGCGCTGTCGATGTCGAGCAGCATGACGATGTCCAGCTCGACGCCCGGGTGGGTGCGGTGGAAGGCGCGCATCAGCCGGGAGGCCGCGCCGCGCGAGTTGATCACGTCCACCCGCAGCGGCCGGGCGCCGGGCCGGACCGAGGCGGCGGCCCGGTCGGCGGCTCGCAGCAGCTCGCGGGCGTGCGGCAGGAACGCCTGCCCGTCGACGGTGGGTTCGGCCCCGCGCGGGGTGCGGGCGAACAGCCGGACGCCGAGGTCCCGTTCGAGCCCGGCGATCCGCTTGGAGACGGCCTGCTGGGTGATCGCCAGGTCGGTGGCGGCCTTCTGGAACTGGCCGGCCTCCGCGACGGCGACGTAGGTGCGCACGGCTTCGAGGTCCATGACGGGCCACCCTACCGAACAATGGTCGGTTGTCGATGCGATACATCAGCCCTGGTTCATACGCCTCACCAGGGCTCATTGCACAACGGATGGTTGTGCGGTGGTCCGTTCGCGGTCGTGCGCGGCACCGCGCCCGGCCGCCTCGGCGGCGATCCGCTGCAGGGCGGCCAGGTGCCCGGCCAGTGCCGCCCGGCCCTGCGCGGTCAGGCCCAGCCAGGTGCGCGGCCGCTTGCCGACGTAGCCGCGGCGGACCCCGACGTGGCCGACGGCCTCCAGGGCCGAGGCGATCTTGCTCAGCCCCGACTCCGACAGCCCGCAGCCCTCCCGGACGGCCCGGAACTCGGCCTCGGTACAGCCCGACAGGAACCCCACCACGGCGAGCCTGGTGGGGTGGTGGATCGACTCGTCGAACCCCGGGAGCAGCCCGCCGCGCCCCGCCGCAGGCGTGCTGCGAGCCGCTTCGACCTCGTCTTGGTGCCGTTCCATCAGTGCTCCGAACCTCCCGAGCCGGTAAGACCTTTGCCAGCCTGGCAGGTGCTTTCCGCCCGGGCAATCACCCGCGCGGCGCGCCACTTCGCGCAGTGGCCGAACAGCCACGGACCGGGGCGGCGTGAACCTGGCGTTCCGGCGGGAAGGGCCCGGGATTCAACCGGCGTACACGCTGTTTCCACGTCGTGTCGTCAGAGTTCCGGCCCGTGCCCACTACACACTCGCGTGTCGGCGTCGCCTCCGTGTGCGCCGCGTCCCTCACCTTCTCCGGCCTGATGGTCACCGGCCTGTTCGTCGCGCAGTCCGCGGCGGCGGCCGACCCGGCCGGCTACCAGAACGTGCGCGTCAACGAGGTCACCTCGGCCGGCAACGACACCGTCGAGCTCTACAACGCCGGTTCGGCGGCCGTGAGCATCAGCGGCTGGAAGATGTCCGACGACGGCTTCTCGCCGCAGACCTTCAGCCCGTCCGCGAGCAGCATCCCGGCCGGCGGCTTCGTCACCTTCAACTCGCCCAAGGGGCTGGGTGATTCGGACAAGGTGGTGATCTACACCGCCGGCGGCACGGTGGTCGACCGGGTCGACTGGGCCACCGACAAGGCCAAGCCCGCGATGGCCCGCTGCGGCGGCGACGGCACCGGCGCGTGGGTGACCACCACCACCGCCACCACCTTCGGCGCGGCGAACGCGGCCGGCTGCCCCGCCTCGCTGCCCGCCGCCAGCCGGGTCGTGGTCAACGAGGTCAGCTCGGACGGCTCGGACACCGTCGAGCTGTACAACGGCGGCACCGCCGCGGTCAGCATCGGCGCCTGGAAGTACCTGGACAACGACACCACGCACACCGCGGCCACGATCTCCGCCTCCTCGCCGAGCGCGACCAGCATCCCCGCGGGCGGCTACGTCACGTTCAACTCCAGCATCGGCCTGGGCGGCAACGACTCGCTGTTCCTGATCGACGGCAGCGGCAACACCGTCGACTCGGCCACCTGGGCCGCCGCGGGCGCCTCCCCCTCCGACGAACGCTGCGCCACCGGCTTCCAGACCTCCGCGAACGCCACCTTCGGCGCCGTGAACTCCTGCTCCGGCAGCACCCCCGGCGGCGGCACCGGCGGTACGGGCGGCACCGGCCGACTGCTCGGCGGCGGCGGCTCGCTCACCAGCGGCTGCACCCCCGAGGCGCCCGGCGGCACCGGCGCCACCCCGTCCGGCACCCTGGCCTGGCCCGGCGGCCTCGACGTCACCATCGCCGACAACGTCTGCGCATTCACCACCTCGACCGGCCCCGAGGGCCGCGACGTCAGCGGCCTGGCCTTCGACCCGGCCAACCCGTCCGTGCTGTGGGCCGCCAAGAACAAGAACTGGCTGTACAAGCTGGTCAAGAGCAACGGCAAGTGGGTCCCGGACGCCACCTGGAGCGCCACCGGCAAGCAGATCCGCTTCGCGGGCGGCACCGGCCAGCCCGACTCCGAGGGCCTGACCGTCGGCGGCAACGGCCACCTCTACGTGACCTCCGAGCGCGACAACGCCAACAACACCGTGCCGAAGGACACCGTCATGGAGTTCGACCCGGCCGCCACCGGCAGCACCCTCACCCCGCTGCACCAGTGGGACATGACCGCGCAGTTCCCGCAGCTCGACACCGGCAGCAAGGACGACGCCAACCTCGGTTTCGAGGGCGTCGGCTACGTCCCCGACAGCTGGCTGACCGCCAACGGCTGGACCGACCCGCTCACCGGCGCCGCCTACAACCCGGCGAACTACCCGCTGCACGGCTCCGGCCTGTTCTTCGCCGGCCTGGAGTACGACGGCACCCTGCACGTCTACGGCCTCAACTCGGACGGCACCTTCACCACCTTCGGCACCGTCTCCACCGGCAAGCCCGGCGTGATGGACGTGACCTACGACGCCGGCACCCAGCGGATCGTCGCCACCTGCGACAACACCTGCGGCGAGACCCACACCTTCCTGAAGGTCAACGCCGCCGGCGCGATCGTCCCGGACGTGACCTACACCAACCCGGCCGTCATGCCGGTCGACAACCTGGAGGGCTTCGCCCTCGCGCCGACCTCCACCTGTGCGGGCGGCTTCCGCGAGGCGGTCTGGAGCGACGACGGCATCTACGGCTTCGGCTCCGGCACCTCCTCGTACGGGCACGCCCTCTACAGCGGCACCTTCCCCTGCTGATTCCCTGCTGACCCCTGCTCCCGCTCGGGGCCCCGGCCGCGCACCCCGCGCGGCCGGGGCCCCGGCCCGTTCCCGGCGTTCCGCACCTGACAGGCTGTCAACCTGCGACCCTTGCAGCAGGGGAAGGACGGACAGACCATGCCGATGGACCGGACGGGGCTCGCCGACTTCCTCCGCCGCTCCCGCGAACGGCTGCGCCCGCAGGACGCCGGACTGCCCGACGGGCCCCGGCGCCGCACCCCCGGCCTGCGCCGCGAGGAACTCGCCCAACTCGCGGGCGTCTCCGCCGACTACGTGGTGCGGCTCGAACAGGGCCGCAGCTCACAGCCCTCGCCGCAACTCCTCGCCGCGCTCGCCCGCGCCCTGCGGCTGAGCACCGACGAGCGCGACCACCTCCACCTGCTGGCCGGCCACCGTCCGCCCGAAGGCCCCACCGCCGGGCCGCACGTCCGCCCCGCCCTGCGCTACCTGCTCGACCGGCTCGGCGACACCCCCGCCCAACTGCTCACCGACCTCGGCGACCTACTCGCCCAGAACGCCCTGGCCGAGGCGCTGTTCGGCTGCGTGTGCAAGGTCGCCGGACCCGACCGCAACATCGTCTGGCGCTGGTTCACCGACCCCGCCGTCCGGGAGGCGTACCCCGCCGAGGAACGCGACCCGCTCGGCCGCCTGCACGTCGCCGAACTGCGCGCCGCCGCCACCCGTCGCGGCTTCGACCCGCCCGCCCGCGCCCTGCTCGACCGGCTCACCGCCGCCAGCCCCGAGTTCACCGCCCTCTGGCAGCGCCACGAGGTCGCCGTCCGCCGCACCAGCCGCCTCCGCGTCCTGCACCCGGCCGTCGGCCCGATCGAGTTCGACTACGAGCTGCTCCAGACCCAGGCCGCCGACCAGCGCCTGCGCCTGTTCACGCCCCCGCCCGACTCGACCGACCCCGGCCCGCTGGAACTCCTGCGCCGGCTCGGGCCGGGGACGGCGCACCGCGGCCACCGCTAGCCTCCGCGGCGGCCGCCCGAACTCCCGGCGGCTCCCGGCAGCCCGCCCGGATCACCCCCGGGAGCCGCCGGCCCCGCCCCCCACCCTCGCGTTCACCCGGCCCCGAACTCCCCCGCCCGCACCCCCGCCACGAACACCGACCAGGCCCCGGCCGCGAAGACCAGCGCCGGCCCCTGCGGATCCTTCGAGTCCCGGACGGGAACCACTCCGGAGAAGCCGTCGGCCACCTCCACGCAGTTGCCCTGGTAGCCGCTGAAGCTGCTCTTCCGCCACGCGGCGCGGCTCAGGTCCGTGTTGTCCCGGTCGGTGTGCATCACTCGAATTCCTTTGCCATCCGTGCGCCCGCCGAAGCGCGGCCCGCAGCGTCCTGCCCCCGTCCGAAAGGACACCCTCCCCTCCGCCGCCGCACCGCACACCCGCAAAGCCCTTTCAAACATGGGAACTTCAAGATCGTCGGGCCACGACGGCGACCCGCGTTCCGGTCGGGAGGCCCTACGGCGTGTACTCGTAGCCGATCGTGAACCGGGCGGGGAGGCAGGACTCCGTGTACTCGATCAGCCCCTCCTCGTCCGACCAGCGGTGCACGAGGGCGAGGATCGGACTGCCGACGGGAACGGCCAACGCCGACGCCTCACGCTGGTCGGCCTCCCGGGCGTGCATGTCGTCGCGCGCCGCCGTGACGGTCCGCCCGGTGGCTTCGAGGACCTTCGCGGTGATGCCGTCGTTGCGCCCGGGCGCCGTGTTGAGCAAGTCCGGTACCAGCGCCGCGAAGTGGGCCGGGTACCACGACACCGCGAAGAGGGTCCGCGACTTGCCCCGGCCCGCGACGTACTCGCGCCGGACGAGTTGCGCCCCGTGTTCGAGGTCGAACAGATCGGCCACGTAGAGCGGGGGAACCACCAGACCCGCAGCCGTCACGCGACTGGTCTCCCCCTCCATCAGGCTCGACCGCACACGCTGGACCCGCTCCAGCCGGTCGCGGCTGCTGGCCGTCACCCGGGGATCGTCCGCGACGAAAGTCCCCCGGGGAGACGTCCGGAGGTAGCCCTCCACCTGGAGGTGCTGGAGCGCCCGGCTCACCGTCGCGACCGCGACGTTCCACCGCCCGGCGATCTCCTTGTTGCTGGGGAGCTTGGAGCCGGGTTCGAGCTCGCCCGACAGGATGCGCTGCCGGTAGTGGTCCGCGATGACGGACCAGGTCTTCGGAGTCCTACTGGGCATGAGTCCTCACCATCGCACTTGGGGGGCAAGTTCCCCTCAGAGCAGACTAGTTCACTCGAAACCGTTGCGGGAGAACTAGGCCACTCAACACACTGGACTAGTTCACTGACGGAGTGTCACGAAGAGTTTCCGGATCGGCACCGAGGGCGGCCCCGGCTGGAACCTGCCGCCCCGGCTCCACGCACCCATCTCGCACGGATCACAACGGAGCACGACCCATGACGACACGCCAACCCTTGCCGGAAAAGCCTTGCCCAGCGGCCAGGTTGACCATCCGGGTCTACCGGGTGCGGTCCGACGGCAGCCGGGTGCAGGTCTCCTCCTGCTTCTCGGACGAAGAAGAGACCCCGCCGCTGGTCTCGGCGCTGAGCTGGCCGGCCTGCGCCTGCCCGCGTTGCACCGCCGTGGCCGAAGTGGCCTGAACGCACTGCACCATCGAGGAAGGGAAG
Organism: Kitasatospora sp. NPDC004272; assembly: GCF_053603035.1. Classification (NCBI taxonomy): domain Bacteria; kingdom Bacillati; phylum Actinomycetota; class Actinomycetes; order Kitasatosporales; family Streptomycetaceae; genus Kitasatospora; species Kitasatospora sp. NPDC004272. The sequence goes on from NZ_JBSGET010000010.1 coordinate 29,277, forward strand.
CACGTGCTGTACACCGGACAACCACTGGTGGCCGTCGACGTCCTGCGGCGGTTCCTGCGTGGCGGGTTCGTCGACTCCGAGCAGGCCGCCGACTCGCTGGAACGCGCGTTCCTGGCAGCCAGGTTGGACCCGCCGACCGGCCTCTCACCGGTCTACCGCGACGACGTCCCGCCGGAGCTGGCCGGCCTCGCGCTGGGGTGCGTCGGACTGCCCTGGGCGCAGCGGCTGTCCGAGGCGCTGCTCGAACTGGCTGTGCTGCGCGGTGAGTTCCCCGCTCCCGTCCGGCTCGCGGCCCCGGAGCTGGACACCGAGGCCCGTTCCGCGCTGGGGGTGGCCTCGTGAGCGGTGACACGTTGCGGCAACGCGCCTGGGAGATCGCCGAGCAGCTCGCCGAAGCGGGCGGCGGCGAGGCCAGGCTGACCGTCATCCCCGACGGCTACCGCGTCGAGCTGCGCATCTTCCGCCCCGAGGACGGCTCCCCCAGCCCCGAGGACCACATGGCCGTCCTCAAGGCCCTCGCCCTCGGCGACCGCTGGGGCCACCGCTACTCCCCGCCCTCCCGCAACAACGGCACCGCCCGCGAACTCGTCTGGAGCGAAGTCCACCACAACACACCCACCGAGCAGGGAAGTTGAGCGAAGTCGAACGGGTGGAGGCCCGCTCCCCCGCCCGGGTGGACGGAGGAGCGGGCCTCGCGGCCGGCGCCCCGGCAGTGGGATGGCGGGGGTCAGGCCGTGGGGGCCGTCAGTGGTCGGCCTTGCCGCCGCGCACCACGCAGGAGGCGCTGTTCTCCCAGCCCCAGCCGTCACCGTCCGGGTCGGACGAGGCGGAGGCGCAGTACGGGTAGCCGTTCGGCGCGGTGGTGGCGGTGGTGCCGGTGTCGGCCTTGCCGCCCCGGACCACGCAGGAGGCGCTGTTCTCCCAGCCCCAGCCGTCACCGTCCGGGTCGGACGAGGCGGAGGCGCAGTACGGGTAGCCGTTCGGCGCCTTGGACGCGGTCGCGCTCGGGGACGGGGAGGACGAGGCGGACGGGGAGGCCGAGGTGGTGGGCGTCCCGCCGGTGTAGACGGTCGCGGGGCGGGCCGTGGCGGCGATGCCGTTGGCGCCGTTGAAGAAGCGGTTGCCCCAGGCGGTCAGCGAGTTCTTGTCGAAGTTGTTGACCAGGTCGAGGTACTCGACGCCGCCGCCGTTGCCGCTCCAGGACCAGCCGAGGTAGCCGATGCCCTGGGCCTGGGCGGTGGCCATGATGGCGTCCTCGTCCGGGTCGCCGTCGCTGTGCTGGGCCCCGAACTCGCCGACCACGATGGGGAGTCCGGCCGAGGTGTAGGCGTTCAGGTAGTCCTGGACCTTGGCGGCGGTGTTGTAGACGCCGTACATGTGGATCGAGAAGATCGTGTTGCGGTCGGCGTCGGAGGCGAACACCGAGGCGGCGTTGTCGCGCATGGTGCCGGACCAGTCCTGGCCCCAGTTGGGGCCGTCGACCATCAGCGCGTTGTGGATGCCGGCGGCGCGGACCTTCGCGATCGCGCTCTTGGTGGCGGCGGTCCAGGCGGTGTAACCGCTGTTGCCCCAGGGCTCGTTGGCGATGTTGACGACGACGTAGTTCTCCTGGCCGATGATCGCGCTCTTGTTGTCGACCCAGAACTGGGCGGCCGCGTCCAGGGTGCCGGCGGCGGCGTCCTCGCCGTAGCCGGTGGCGTCGTGCACCTCCAGCACGCAGATGACCTTGGCGGCCTTGCACTGGGCGATCAGCGCGGAGACCTGCGCGGTGCTGGTGCGGGTCCAGCGCTGGCCGTCGCTGAGGACGACGCGGACGGTGTTGGCGCCCTTGGACGCGATGTCGGCGATCGCGGTGGTCTGGCTGGGGTACCAGGCGTACGCGTGGTTGACGCCGCGCATGACGAACTGGTTGCCGTTCGCCTCGTAGACGCGGCCGTTGCTGACGTGGATGCCGGAGGTGGCGGCCTCGGCGCTGCCGGGGGTGAACCCGAAGACGGAGAACAGCAGACCGAAGACGGCGGCGACTGCCGCGCCGACAGCCGTGAGCGCCCTGCGGCTCGGCGGCTTTTCCATGACTCTCCTCTGGGTGGGGGTGGGGAACGCGACCGGCCCGACACCCCGCCGCGGGCGGCCGCTCCGAGGGGGCGGGGGTGGCCGGGCGGGTGGTGGAGGGAGTACGGGCGGCTGCGGCGACAAGGTCTTGGCAACGTTGTCTGCGGGATCCTGGCATGCCGCACCAACCCGGTCAATGCTTTGCGCTTAACCGATTAATTTGCCATCGCAGCTAGCAATTCCACCGAACATCAGGGCGCGCGAAGTAAAGCGGTCAAGTGAAATAGAACTGACGCTCCGTCAAGTCACTCCGTCTCGCTAGGCTGCCGGTGTGACCACGACCTTCAGCGAGCCCTTCCTCCGCACCGCCGAACACCACGCCGCCTGGGGCGCCGAGCAGTTGGAGGCCCTGGGCCGCGTACTGCCGGACGCGCCGTGGACGGCCGACCTGGAACAGGGCGTCTACCGGACCGGCGAGCTGACCCTGCGGGTCGGGCTGCTCGGGACGTTCGACCCGGTGGACGGGTCGTGGCTGTGGGGCTGGGCCAACCCGGGGTTCGCCGAGGCGCCGGTGGCGGCCGCCTCCGCCCGGATCGCCGAGTTCGGACGGGCTCACGGCGTACCGGAGTTGGCGGAACCGGGGGTCGACCTGTCCGACTTCGCGGACCCCCGGCACGCGGCCGAGGCGCTGGCCTTCACCGGCATGGGCGTGCTCGGCGCGCCGGGCTACATCGGGCAGGCGGCCGGGCCGGACACCCGGGTCTACTTCGTGCCGCAGGACCCGGCCCTGCGCCCGGCGCCGCTCGACCCGGTCACCGTGCCGCGGATGCTGCTGACCGGCGCCGGACTGTTCGGGCGCGACGCCCGCACCGTGGTGCGCGGCTACTTCGGCCACCACGGCGCGCCCGTGACCGAGGAGCCGGACGCGATCAGCGCCGGACTGCCGGGCGGGCACACCGTCCGGGTGTCGTTCGACCCGCAGGGGCGGATCGCCTCCGTGGACGGGGTGCTCGGCGGCCACTGAGCACCCCACGAGGGGACGGACCGCCCCTGGACCAGGACGGCCGCCGTGCTCGGCGGCAACCGAGCACCCCGCCGGGGGAGTTCAGCGCTCGCCGGGTGCTCCCCCGTCGGCCTCGACCGGTCGGCTGAGGAGCACCTCGCGCGCCTGCTCGGCGGCGCGCAGCAGCATCTCGGAGAGGTGGTCGAGGAACCGGGCGACGCTCTCCAGCCGCGCCCCGGCGGGGGTCGCCGAGCCGAGGACGGAGACGCCCTGCCGGGCGGTGGCGGCCACCGTGGCGTTGGCGTGGGCGCTGGCCACCGCCGACTGGTACCAGATCTCGTCGTCCACCGCGTAGCTCTCGCGGCGCCGCTCGTCGCGCTTGCGGCGGATCATCGACTGCTCGTCCAGGAAGGCGACGGCCTTGGAGACCGAGGCCGGACTGACGTCCAGCCGGCGGGCGAGTTCGGCGGCGCTCAGGCAGCCGGAGTCGGTGAGCAGCAGGGCCGCCAGCACCCGGGCGGGCATCCGGCTGAGGCCGGACTGCATGAAGACGGTGGTGATCGCCTCCTCGAAGCCGGCCACCGCCTCGGGGTCGCGCCCGTCGGCCGGGCGGTCGGCCGGGCGCGGGCCGCGGGCGGGGGCGTTCCGGCGGTGGGCGCGGTGCTCGGTGGCGCGGTGGGCCAGGTCGGCCCGGTAGCCGGACGGGCCGCCGTTGCGCATGACCTCGCGGGTGACGGTGGAGGTCGGCCGGTCGATCCGGCGGGCGATCTCCGCGTAGGCGAGGTCGTCGGCCAGTCCCAGGGCGATCTGCTGGCGTTCCTGCTGGGTGAGCCTGCCTCCCGGCATCGGGGCCCCCTTCTTCGGCGCATGGCGCGTGCTGTTTCCGCGCCCAGCATAGCGTTCACCCTCATTTCATTGCAACGAACGGTCGTACTGACGTTGCGTTAGGTGCCGGATCATTGCAACGATTTTTCCACTTCCACCTGCAGTGATGCACTTCGATTGCAACAAGCACGTTGCCTGATCCTTGAACGCAACGTAGCGTTTCCAATGTCAGAAACAAGGCGGCGCACAACGGGGCGCCGCCCTCGACCCAGGGAGCACACCGTGCAGAAGTTCGCCACCCCCACCCCGGTCACCGTCGTCCTGGACGTCCCGGCCGGCCTGGTCCGCTTCATCGCCGCCGACCGCACCGACACCGTGGTCGACCTGCGGCCCGCCGACCCGGCGAAGAACCGCGACGCCGAGGCCGTCGCCCGGACCGAGGTCGGCTACGCCGACGGCGTGCTGCGGATCGTGACCGGCCCCGCCGCGCACCGCCTGCTCGGCCCGTCCGGCGCGCTGGACGTCACCGTGCAGCTGCCCGCCGGCTCGAAGGTCGAGGCGAAGAGCGCGGACGTCCAGCTCCGGGGCGTGGGACGGCTCGGCGACGTCACCTTCGAGAGCGCCCGGGGCACCGTGAAGCTCGACGAGGCGTCCGCCGCCAGCCTCACCCTGCAGGACGGCGACATCGAGGTCGGCCGCCTCACCGGCCCCGGCGGGTTCAGCACCCGGCGCGGCGACCTGACCGTCACCGAGGCGGTGCGCGGCGCGCTCGAACTGACCACCCTGTCCGGCTCGATCTCGGTCGGCGTGGCCCGCGGCGTCTCCGCCTCGCTGGACGCCGGCACCGCCCACGGCCGCGTCCACAACGCGCTGCGCAACGCCGACGACGTCCCGGCGGTCACCATCCGCGCCACCACCTCGAACGGCGACATCTCCGCCCGCACCGCCGCCTGACCAGCCGTCCCTCCGCCGGCCCCGCACCGCCGCACCGCCCCGCACCGACCCCCACACCCACAAGGGAGCACCTCATGACCGGCCTGGCCATCGCGGCGAACGGGCTGCGCAAGTCCTACGGCGACAAGACCGTGCTGGACGGCATCGACCTCGCCGTCCCGAGCGGAACGGTCTTCGCCCTGCTCGGCCCGAACGGGGCCGGCAAGACCACCGCCGTCAAGATCCTCTCCACCCTGGTCCGCCCCGACGCCGGCCGGGTCACCGTCGGCGGCCACGACCTGGCCGCCGCACCGCAGCGGGTCCGCGCCGCGATCGGCGTCACCGGCCAGTTCTCCGCCGTCGACGGACTGATCACCGGCACCGAGAACATGCTGCTGATGGCCGACCTGCACCACCTGCCCAAGGCCGAGGGCCGCAGGGTCGCCGCCGAACTGCTCGCCCGCTTCGACCTCACCGACGCCGCCGACAAGCCCGCCTCCACCTACTCCGGCGGCATGAAGCGCCGGCTCGACATCGCCATGACCCTGGTCGGCGGCCCCCGGATCATCTTCCTCGACGAGCCCACCACCGGCCTCGACCCGCGCAGCCGCCACGGCATGTGGCAGATCGTCCGGGAGCTCGTCGCCGACGGCACCACCGTCTTCCTCACCACCCAGTACCTGGAGGAAGCCGACCAGCTCGCCGACCGGATCGCCGTCCTGCACGACGGCGTGATCGCCGCCGAGGGCACCGCCGAGGAACTCAAGCGCCTCGTCCCCGGCGGCCACGTCCGGCTCCGCTTCACCGACCCCGCCGCCTACCGCGCCGCCGCCACCGCGCTCACCGAAGCCGCCGCCGACGACGACGCCCTCACCCTCGCCGTCCCCAGCGACGGCAGCCAGCGCGCCCTGCGCTCCGTCCTCGACCGCCTGGACGCCGTGGGCGCCGAAGCCGAGGAGCTCACCGTCCACACCCCCGACCTCGACGACGTCTTCTTCGCCCTCACCGGCGCCCCCGCCGTCCCCGCCCAGAGCACCGCCACCACCGCGCGGACCGCCACCGCCGGTACCGCCACCGCCGCTGAGGAGAACGCCCGATGAGCAGCCAACTCGCCCTCGCCGTCCGCGACTCGTCCACCATGCTGCGGCGCAACCTGCTGCACGCCCGCCGCTACCCCTCGCTCACCCTGAACCTGCTGCTCACCCCGGTGATGCTGCTCCTGCTCTTCGTCTACGTCTTCGGCGGTGCGATGAGCGGCGGCCTCGGCCGCTCCGCCTACGTCACCTACCTGGTGCCCGGCATCCTGATGATGACCATCGGCTCCACCGTGATCGGCACCGCCGTCTCGATGGCGACCGACATGAACGAGGGCATCGTCGCCCGGTTCCGGACCATGGCGATCCACCGCGGCTCGGTGCTGTTCGGCCGGGTGGCCGGCAGCGTGCTGCAGTCGGTGGCCAGCGTGGTGCTGGTCGGCGCGGTCGGGGTGGCGATCGGGTTCCGCTCGCACGACGCCACCGCCCTGGAGTGGCTGGCCGCGTTCGGACTGCTCGCCCTCGTCGCCCTGGCGCTCACCTGGATCGCCGTCGGCATGGGCCTGGGCAGCCCGAACGCGGAGGCGGCCAGCAACGCCGCGATGCCGCTGATCCTGCTGCCGATGATCTCCAGCGCCTTCGTCCCGCTGCACTCGATGCCCGGCTGGTTCCAGCCGATCGCCCAGTACCAGCCCTTCACCCCCGCCATCGAGACCCTGCGCGGCCTGCTGCTCGGCACCCACATCGGCAACAACTGGTGGATCGCCCTGCTCTGGTGCCTCGGCCTCACCGTCCTCGGCCACCGCTGGTCCCGCGCCCAGTACGACCGCGACCCGAAGTAGTCCGATCGGCGCCCCCGGGCCCTTTCGACGGCACGTCAAACCGCCTCGCCGCCACCGAATGCCGGTGCGCGGGACGAGGTGCGGGGATGACGGGTCGTCGAAAGGGCCGTACTGCGTGGCGTGGCGCCCTCGCACCCGGCACGTGCCTCACCGGCCCGACCGGAACGGGAACGGCGGGGGTGGGTGCTGTGGGGGGCGGGTGGCGCTGCGGCGCCGGGAGTCGACTGCCCGGGCGCCCGGGCGCGGACCGCCGCCACCGTTCTGCCGGGACCTTCGCGGGGAGCTCTCCGGCTACCCGGGCCCCGCGAGAGCGCGGGGCGTCCTGGAACGGGCGGCGCGTGTGCCACCGACTCGTACTACGTGCGAACTGCTCCTACTGGCAAGGGTGTTGGACGAGGTGACCCCTCTGTCGACACCGACCGGCCCGGTTCAGGTTCAGTGGGCGGCCCCCTGGGTCCAGACCGGGTCGAGGGCGAGCGCGGTGAGCAGCTGGCCGTCCAGCGCGGGCGGTCCGGCGTACAGCTGCTGGCCCTGACCGGGCAGCGGGACGGTGCCCGACTCGGCCGTGATCGTGACGCCGTCGGTGCGGTAGAGCAGTGCCTCCCAGACCTGCGGGACCTCCGGCCCGTACGACGGGAGGGTGACCACCAGCGTGCTGCCGTCCGGCTGCTTGGTGACGCTGCAGTACGGGATGGTGCACCCGGTCGGCGGCTGGACGACCGGCCCGTGGCTGATGGTGATCTGCACGGTGCTGGTCTTCGACCCGTTGGCGATGGTGTACGCGGCGCCGATCGGGCCGCCGCTCCGGTCCTGCTCGGTGAGCAGCTTCCGCACGTCCTCGGGGAGGTTCGGGTTGGCCAGGCGCGGGTCGTCGCCCCGGGGGTCGACCAGGAACGGCTCGCCGACCGCCTGGTAGCCCTTCGGGAAGTGGCTCTTGAGCAGCGCGGCGACCTCCGCCCCGGTGGTCGGCCCCTGCCGGACCGCGCTGTCGGACGTCGCGGAGGCGGACGCGGAGGCGGAGGCAGATGCGGAGACGGAGACGGACGCGGTGCCCTGAGCGGCCGGGCCCGTACCGGTCTCCGCCGGCCCGCCCGAGAGGGCGATCCCGCCGAACACCGCGACCGCGGCAACGGCGGCGACGCTGCTCGTGACGGCGGCGGTGCGCAGCCCGCGACGGCGGCGGCCGCGGTGCATCAGCTCGGCGATCGGGGCGGGCCCGGCGGGACCCTGGCTGTCGACCAGGTCCCGCAGGGCGCGGGACATCTCCTGGTGCTCGGTGTCGTTCATCGGGTGACACTCTCCTGGTTCTTCTGGTTCTTCGTAGGGTCGTGCGACTGGTCCTGCGCGTACTCCCCCGCCCGTTCCTCGGCCCGGCTCCGGGCCAAGGCGGTGCGCAGCCGGGCCATCGCCCGGGAGTGGTGGCTCTTGACGGTGCCGACCGAGCACCCGAGGATCGCGGCGGTGTCCTTCTCCGTCAGGTCCTCGAAGTGCCGCAGCACGATCACCGCCCGTTGCTTGAGCGGGAGTTCGCGCAGCGCGCGGTACAGCTCGTCCGCGGCTTCGATCCCCGCCGCACCGCCGGAAGGCCTGTCCGGCGGTTCGGCGATGAGCAGTTCCCGGCGACGACGCCGCCACCAGCTGATGTGGTTGTTGACCAGCATCCGCCGCAGGTACGCGTGCGGGTCGTCGGTCCGCGCCCGCCGCCAGCGCACGTACAGCTTGACCAGGCAGTCCTGGAGCAGTTCCTCGCCCCGGTGCCGGTCGCCCGCGATCAGCGTCGCGGTGCGCAGGTGCCTGGACCAGGCGGTCGCAGCGAACTCGGCGTAGGCGTCGTCCTCGGTTTCTCGGCTCACACCGACCAGACGTCCGGGTACCGGCGAAAGGTTGTCAGCGATTTCCCCGCCCGAACCGGACCGCGGGGCCACGGTGGGCGCCCATTAGCAGCGTTCAACTTCACCTCCGCCGGGGTCGTCCCGGATGCCCCGGCGCGGCCCGGCCGGAAGACGTCACAGCATCAAGGGACTCGAAGGACAACGGGGTTGGGGAGCACGGGGATGCGCGTGCGGACGACGGCGGGCAGGCCGGCGGGGGCGGCCGCGACCGGTGCGCTGGTGGTGTCGCTCACCGCCGGAACGTCCGGGGGCGCGCCGATCGCGGCGCACCGGGCCGCACCCGCCGCCGCGTTCGACCTGCCCGCGCGGTGAACACGCGCGGGCCCGCACCGCGGTCGCGGTGCGGGCCCGTCGCCGGACGGCGTCAGCTCGCGGCGAGCAGCTCCAGGGTGTCGATCACCCGGTTGGAGAAGCCCCACTCGTTGTCGTACCAGGCGACCACCTTGATGTGGCGGCCGTCGACCCGGGTCAGCTCCGAGTCGAAGATCGAGGAGGCCGGGTTGCCGGTGATGTCGGAGGAGACCAGCGGGTCGTCCGAGTACTCCAGCACGCCCGCCAGCTTGCCGGCCGCGGCCTCGCGGTAGGCGGCGAGCACCTCCTCGCGGGTGACGTCGCGGGCGACGACGGTGTTCAGCTCGACGATCGAGCCGACCGGCACCGGCACCCGGATCGAGTCGCCGGACAGCTTGCCGTCCAGCTGCGGCAGCACCAGGCCGATCGCCTTGGCGGCGCCGGTGGTGGTCGGCACGATGTTGACGGCGGCGGCGCGGGCCCGGCGCGGGTCGCGGTGCGGGCCGTCCTGGAGGTTCTGCTCCTGGGTGTAGGCGTGCACGGTGGTCATGAACCCGTGCTCGATGCCCGCGAGTTCGTCGAGGACGGCGGCCAGCGGGGCGAGCGCGTTGGTGGTGCAGGAGGCGTTGGAGACGATGGTGTGCGCGGCCGGGTCGTACGCGTCGGTGTTGACGCCGTAGGCCAGCGTCACGTCGGCGCCGTCCGAGGGGGCGGACACCAGCACCTTCTTGGCACCGGCGGTGAGGTGGGCGCGGGCGGCCTCGGCGGAGGTGAACCGGCCGGTGGCCTCCAGCACGATGTCGACGCCGAGCTCGGCCCAGGGCAGGTCGGCCGGGTTGCGCTCGGCCAGGACCTTGATCCGGCGGCCGTCGACCACCAGGGTGTCGCCCTCGACGGTGACCGGGCGGCCGAGCCGGCCCGAGGTGGTGTCGTAGGCGAGCAGTCGGCCGAGCGCGGTGGGCTCGGTCAGGTCGTTGACGGCGACGACCTCCAGCTTGCTGTCGCGCTCCAGCAGGGCGCGCAGCACGTTGCGGCCGATGCGGCCGAATCCGTTGACGGCGATGCGGGTCATGGGTGGTGCCCTTCTCTGCGGCTCTCCTACGGGGTGGTGCTTCCACTCTCGCTCGCCGGGAGGGCCGTCGGCAGTGGCGTCAGTGCCATGGTTCGCAAGGATCGTGCCAGCCGGTCACCGACCCCTGGTGAACGTCCTGCGGTACTCGCTGGGCGTGGTCCCGAGGATCTGCTGGAAGTGGGCGCGCAGGTTCGTGCCGGTGCCCAGGCCGGTCTCGGCGGCGATCCGCTCGACGCTGTAATCGGAGCGTTCCAGCAGCTCACGGGCCAGGTCGACGCGGGCCCGGAGCACCCACTGCATCGGCGTGTAGCCGGTGTCCTCGACGAAGCGGCGGGAGAAGGTCCGCGGCGAGACGGCCGCGTGCCGGGCCAGGGCGCGCACCGTCAGCGGCCCGTCCAGCCGGTGCAGCGCCCACTCCCGGGTGGCCGCGAACCGCTCGCCGACCGGCTGGGGCAGGCTGCGCGGCACGTACTGCGCCTGGCCGCCGCTGCGGTACGGCGCGGCGACCAGCCGGCGCGCGGTGTGGTTGGACGCGGCCACCCCGAGGTCGCCGCGCAGCACGTGCAGGCACAGGTCGATGCCGGACGCGGCGCCCGCCGAGGTGAGCACGCTGCCCTCGTCGACGAACAGCACGTTCTCGTCCACCCGCACCTGCGGGTACTTGGCGGCCAGCGCCCGGGTGTAGTGCCAGTGCGTGGTGGCCCGGCGCCCGTCCAGCAGCCCGGTCGCGGCCAGCGCGAACGCCCCGGTGGAGATCGCCGCCAGCCGGGCCCCGCGGGCGTGCGCGGCGCGCAGCGCCTCGACCACGGCGGGCGGCGGGTCGTCCCGGTCCGGGTGCCGGTAGCCGGGCACGAACACCGACTCCGCCCACTCCAGCGCCTCCAGCCCGTGCGCCACGTGGTACGACAGGCCGTCCCCGCCCGCGACCAGCCCGGGCGCGGCCCCGCACACCCGCACCTCGTACGGCATGCTGCCCCGGGTGGAGAACACCTGCGCGGGGATGCCGACGTCGAGCGGTTTGGCGCCGTCCAGGACCAGCACGGCCACCCGGCGCAGGCGAGGGGCTGACATCCCTTCAGCGTAGGCGCCGTCCGTGTCGTGCCGTAGCCTCACCGGCAGCCTCACCGGCAGCGCGGGAAGGGAACAGGCATGGCCGACGCCGCACACACCGAGCAACCGCCCGGGCAGCCGCCCGAGCGGCCGTCCCGGCTCGACCCGGAGCAGCGCCGGTCCGCCCCGGAGACCGGCACCGGCCTGGCCGCCCTGCGCGCCCTGGTCGAACCGCCCGCCCGGCCCTACCTCGGCAGCGGCCGCACCTGGGCCGACCTCGCCGCCGACCTCGGCACCGAACTGCCCACCGAGTACCGGGCGTTGATGGAGCTGTACGGCTCCGGCCAGTGGGGCGGGCACCTGCGCTTCCACACCCCGCTGCGCAAGGGCGGGCAGGACTTCATCGAGCACCAGCGGGGCACCTGCGAGGACTACCCGATCTTCCGCGAGGACTTCCCCGAGCAGTACCCGCTCGCGGTCTGGCCGGAGCCCGGCGGCTTCCTGCCCTTCGCCACCTCCACCTACGGCGACGAACTGGGCTGGCTCGGCGAGGGCCCCGACCCGGACCGCTGGCCGCTGATCGTCTACCCCCGGAACGTCGACCAGGGCCCGCCGCTGGAGGGCGGCCTGGTCGACGTCCTGCTGGCCTGGCTGCGCGGCGCCCTCGAAGCCCCCGGCCTGCCGCGGTTCGGCCCGGACGACGACCCGGCCGAGTACGCGGTCTTCGAGCCGTTCGACGACAACGCCTACTGGTGACGCGCCCCCGGCGGGCCCGCCGGTCAGTACGCCGGTCAGTACGTCGGCCCGCCGTCGGCCCGCGGGCCCGGCCCGCCGGTCAGTACGCGATGCCGAGGATCCGCCCGGCGGTGTCCGGGTCGCCGACCGAACGCAGCATGCAGTGCGCGACGTCCGCCCGCGACACCTTCGAGCCGCCGCGCAGGTTCTGCCCGTACGCCACCCGGTAGTCGCAGGTCAGCGGCCCGTCGGTGAGCCGGGGCGGGCGCACCACCGTCCAGTCCAGCCCGCTGCCCAGCACCACGTCCTCCATCCGGGCCAGGTCCGCGTAGTGCGCTCGCAGCACCCGCTTCACCGCCGGCGTCAGGACGTACCGCATCACCGGCCCCTCCCCCGGGTCGTGCCGCGGCGGGTGCGGCCGCTCCGGTGAGGCCACCGTTCCGATCGGCGCGGCGCTGACCACCACCAGCCGCCGTGCCCCGGCCTCCCGCATCGCCCCCACCACGGACCGGGTGCCGGACTCGGCCACCCCGAGCCCGGCCTTCCCCACCGCCCCGAGCCCGGACAGCACCGCGTCCGCCCCCGCCACCGCCTCCCGGAGCTCCGCCGCCCCGGCCCGCGCCAGGTCCGCCCGCACCACCCGGACCCCGGCCACGTCCCCCAGTTTGCCCGGATCGCGCACCACCGCCGTCACCTCGTGCCCGGCCCCCACCGCCTGTTCCAGCACCTGCCGCCCGATCCCTCCGGTGGCGGCCACCACGGTCAGCTTCATCGCTCTCGCCTCGTCTCTCTCAGTTCTCTTCTGCGGCAATGGAGTTCACGCCCTGCAACTTGTCGGGGTTGGTCACGAAGTAGATGTCCGTGACCTGCTCGCCGTCCGCCGCGAGGTCCAGCACCAGCACCGCGAACGGGGCCTCGCCGATGAACAGCACCGCCGACGGGTCGCCGTTGGCGGTGGCCCAGCGCACCCGCACGCCCTGCGCCCGCCCGGCGCTGCCGACCAGCAGCCGGGCGACCTGCCCCCGGCCGTGCACCGGTCGGGCCCCGGCCGCGGTCGCCTTGCCGCCGCCGTCCGCCCAGAGCGTGACGTCGGGGGCGAGCAGCCGGAGCAGCGCGTCGAGGTCGCCGCCGCCGACGGCGGCGGCGAAACGTTCGGTGGCCTGCCGCCGGACGGCCGGATCGGCGCGGTAGCGGGGCCGTCGGGCCTGGACGTGTTCGCGGGCCCGGTGGGCGAGTTGGCGGACGGCGGCGGGGCTGCGGCCGAGGATCGCGGCGGTCTCGGGGTGGCTGTACCCGAAGACCTCGTGCAGCACGAAGACGGCGCGTTCCAGCGGGGTGAGCGTCTCCAGCACCACCAGCAGCGCGATCGACACCGCCTCGGCCCGTTCGCCCGCGTCCTCCGGCGTCTCGGCGCCCGCCGTCCCGGCCGGGGCCCCCGCCGGGGCGAGGAGCGGTTCGGGCAGCCAGGGCCCGAAGTAGCTCTCTCGCCGCCGGCTGATCTCGGCGCGCCGGGCGAGCGCGGTGTTCACGGCGGTGCGCACCAGGTAGGCGCGCGGGTGGAGGACCGGCCCGGCGTCGGCGGACCGGTGCCGCCCGGACCAGGCGAGCCAGGTCTCCTGCAGGACGTCCTCGGTGTCGGCGACCGTGCCGAGCAGGTTGTAGACCATCGAGAACAGCAGTTCCCGGTGCCCGGTGAACACCTCGGTGGCCTCGTCCGTGCCGTCCGCCTCGTCCATGCCGCCCGCCTCGTCCATGCCGCCCGCCTCGTCCATCCCGTCCGCCTCCTCCGCCGCCCGCTCTCCGGGCCGTCCGCTTCCGTCCGCATCCCGAGAGTGGCGGATGCCCCGGGGTGTGACACGGATCCGGGGCAGAACGAGAAAAGGGGTCCGCACCGCCACCGGCGGCACGGACCCCTGCGCGAACGGACCGGGCGGTCAGCCCATGCTCTTCTGCCCGTCCAGGGACTCCCGGATGATGTCGGCGTGCCCGGCGTGCTGGGCGGTCTCGGCGATGACGTGCATCACGGTGCGCCGGGCCGACCAGCTCGCGCCGGGGGTGAACCAGGGCGCCGAGGGCAGCGGGTGCGAGACGCCCAGGTCGTCCAGGCCGGCCAGCAGCTCGTCGGTGCCGCGGGCCACCGCCTCGTACGCGGTGAGCACGCCGAGCAGGGTCTCGCCGGGCAGCAGCCGGAACTCGTCGACCCGGGCCTGGAAGTCGGCCTCGGCCATCGCGTCGAAGTCGGGCATCGCCGAGGGGCCGACCGCGATGAACGCCGCCCAGGTCCGCTCCATCGAGGTGACGTGCTTGATCAGGCCGCCGATGGTGAGTTCGCTGACGGTGGTGCGCTGCCGGGCCTGCTCGTCGTCGAGGCCGCGGGCGGTGAACCGCAGGAAGTGCCGAACGGCGCGGAGCTCGGCGATCAGGTCGGCGTGCTCGGGGGTCGGGCCCTCGGCGGTGGCGTCGGGGTACTGGCCCTCCGCGGTCTCCAGGCCCTCCGCGCTCTCGACGGTCTCGACGGTCTGGGCGGTCTCGATGCTCATGGTGTGCCTCTCTGTTCCCCGGTCACGGTGCGCTGTCCTGCTCGCTTCGTGTTCCACGCTACGGACCATTGCGGCCACTTTCCGTCCGCAATTGCGGGAGGATGGGAGCCATGGCCGACACCAGCGCCCGCACCCTGCGGCTGATCACCCTGCTGCAGTCCCACCGCTTCTGGCCCGGCGAGGAGCTCTCCGCCCGGCTCGGCGTCTCCCCGCGCACCCTGCGCCGGGACGTCGACCGGCTGCGCGAGCTCGGCTACCCGGTGGAGGCCCGGCGCGGCGTGGACGGCGGCTACCAGCTGGCGGCGGGGGCCGCGCTGCCGCCGCTGGTGATCGACGACGAGGAGGCGGTCGCGCTGGCCGTCGGCCTGCAGGTGGCGGCGGACCACGCGGTCGAGGGTCTCGCGGAGGCGTCGGTCCGGGTGCTGGCCAAGGTGGTGCAGGTGATGCCCGCCCGGCTGCGCCGCCGGGTGGAGGCGCTGCGCTCCGTCACCGTCCCGATGAGCTGGCGCACCGACACCGCCGCCCGGATCGACCCGGACGCCCTGACCGCGGTGGCCCTGGCCTGCCGGGACACCGAACGGCTGCGCTTCCGGTACGAGTCGGCCGACGGGACCGCCACCGAACGGCACACCGAGCCGCACGGCCTGGTCCGGCTCGAACGCCGCTGGTACCTGGTCGCCTACGACCTCACCCGGCAGGACTGGCGCACCTTCCGCCTCGACCGGCTGGCCGCCCCCGAGCCGACCGGCGCCCGCTTCCTGCCCCGCGCCCTGCCGACCGCCGACGCCGCCGAGTTCGTCCGGGCCGGCCTGCAGGGCCAGTCCCACCCGTACCGGGTCGAGGCGCTGGTCGACGTCCCGGCGCCGACCGTCCGGCAGCGGATCGGCAGCTGGGCCGAGGTCGAGGAGGTCGCCCCGGGCCGCAGCCGGGTGCGGATGAACGCGGACTCGCTGGAGTGGCCCGCGATGGCGCTCGGCTCGCTGGGGGCCGACTTCCGGGTCCTGGCCCCGCCCGAACTCACCGCCCTGCTGGCCGCCTGGGGCGAACGCTTCACCCGCTGCACCACCCCCGGCGACGACGGCGACGACGACGGCGATCCCGGCGGGCCCAACCACCGGGCAGAATCGGAACGGTGACGACTCAGCAGCTGCTCACTCCCGCCGAGGCCGCCGAACGCTCGGGGTTCAGCCTGGACACCCTGCGCTACTACGAACGGATCGGCCTGCTCACCTCCATCACCCGCGCCACCAGCGGCCACCGCCGGTTCAGCCCGGACGACATCGGCTGGCTGGGCATCCTGCGCTGCCTGCGCGACACCGGCATGCCGATCGCCGACATGCGCCGCTACGCCGAACTCGCCCGCGCCGAGGGCCCGGAGAGCCTGCTCGGCCGGATCGAACTGCTGGAGCGGCACGACACCGCCGTCAACGACCGGATCGCCCTGCTGGAGCGCCAGCGCACCCACCTCCGCGACAAGATCGACTACTACCGGAGCGTCCTCCCCACCGACCCGACCCCCGACCCGACCCCGACCCCGGCACCGACCCCGGCACCGGACCGCAGCACCGCCCCCAGCCCCGCCCGCCGCACCGCCTGAGCAGCCGCGCGGGGCTCCCGTCCGGGAACCCCGCGCGATCGCCCCGCCCCCGCCCCGCCCCTACGGCGTGACCATCGGGAAGTTCGGGTCGAACTCGTCCAGCAACTCCCAGTACCGGTGCAGCAGTTGCCCGTCCCCGTCCAGCTCGGCCGCCTTCGCCGCCGCGGCCTGCCCGAGCAGCACCCCGGCCAGCACCGCCTTCGACCCGGAGACCGTCAGCCCCGCCGTCCCCCAGGCCCCCGGCCGGGCGTTCAGCACGCCGTGCCGCACCCGCATCGCCCAGGTCTCGTCCAGGTCGGTGAACCGGAAGTCGACGGCCAGGTCGACGGCGGCCGCCCGGTCGCCGACCACGTGCACGGCGGCGAAGTCGAACAGGATGTCCACCGGCATGGCCAGCACCGTGTCCTGGCTGGCGGTGGCGAACCTGGCGGGCTGCACGCCCTCGCGCAGCTCCTTCGCGGCGGTCAGGTAGATGCCGCGCCACTGCGGGCCCTCCGCCTGGTAGCCGAGCTGCTCGTACGCGTCCGCCTGGAGCTCGCGGGCCTCCCGGTGCTCCGGGTCGGCGAACACCAGGTCGTGCAGCAGCTGCACCGCCCACCGGTAGTCGCCCGCCTCGAACGCCTTCCGGCCCTCCGCCAACACCTTCTCCGGGCCGATCAGTTCGACGTACCGGCGGGCGGTCTCCACCGGCGGGTGCGGGTGCAGCGAGACCGGGTCGCCGTCCCACAGGCCCAGTTCCTTGTGGAACACCGCCCGCACGTCGTGGTGCAGCGTCCCGTGGTAGCCCCGGTTGTGCCAGCGCCGGCCCAGCGCCTCGGGCAGCTCGACCTGCTCGGCGGCCTCCAGCGGCGTGGCGCCCTTGTTGGCCAGCCGCAGCGCCTGGTCGTGGATGAACTTGTAGGTGTCGCGCTGCGACTCCAGCAGGTCGACCACCGCGTCGTTGCCCCACACCGGCCAGGTGTGCGGCCCGTAGTGCACCTGCGCGGCGTCGCCCCAGCGCTGCAGCGTCTCGTCCAGGTAGCGGGCGAAGTTGCGGGCGTCCCGGGTGCGGGCGCCGCGCAGGGTCTGGATGTTGTGCAGCGTGTGGTTGGCGTTCTCCGCGCAGGTGAGCGCCGCCAGTTCGGGGATCCAGATGTGCATCTCCTCCGGCGCCTCGGTGTCCGGCGCGTACAGGAACTCGAACTCCAGGCCGCCGAGTTCGCGCTTCTCCCCGGTCCGGGTGATCCCGTCGGTCGGCGACAGGTACGACACCGTCACGCCCGGAACGGTCTGGATCCCGATCCCGCAGGTGACGTGCCCGCACGGGTCCAGGTCCAGCAGGCTCCCGAACGCGTACGCGGCCCGCCGCGACATCGCGTTGCCCGCGATCACGTTCTCGCCCAGCGCGTGCTTGTCGAAGGACCGCACCGTCCCCGGCGCGACGATCGGCACCCGCCCGGACGCCACCTCCTCGGCCGTCACCACGCCCTTCACCCCGCCGTAGTGGTCGATGTGGGTGTGCGTGTAGACGACCGCCGCCACCGGCTTGTCACTGACGTGCTCGCGGATCATCGCCATGCCCTGGGTGGCGGCCTCCACCGAGGCCATCGCGTCGATCACCACCAGCCCGGTCGGCCCCTCCACCACCGTCAGGTTGGCGATGTCGTTGTTGCGCACCTGGTGGATCCCGTCCACCACCCGGTACAGCCCGCCCTTGCGGATCACCCGCGACTGCCGCCACAGGCTCGGGTTCACCGTGTCCGGCGCCTCCTCCTGACCCTCCAGGTAGTCGAACGCCGCCGGATCGAAGATCACCTCCCCGCCCCGGCCGTACAACTTGTCCGGCAGCGGCGCGATCAGCCCCCGGTCCGCGTCCGCGAAGTCCCGCCGGTCCTCCATCGGGTAGCGCCCCACCGCCGCCCGGTTGACCGCCGCCGTCTCCCCCGTGGCCCCCTTGCCCTGGTACGCCATGCCCGTCACCCTCCGTCGCTCGGCACCCACACCTCCCGCCACCCTCACCACCCCCGCCGTCCCCCGGCAAAGCCACCTACGCCGTCCGGGTGACCCGTTCCCGTGCCGCCGCGGTTCCCCGCCGCTCCCAGCTCTCCGCCCGGGCCATCACCTCACCGACCCGGTCGATCGCCCGGGCGATCTCCTTGGCCGGCTGCCGGAGCGGCGCGCTCATCCCGGCGAGCACGGCCAGCAGCGCCCGGAACTGCTCCAGCACCGCCAGCCCCTCCCGGATCGAGACCGCCATGCCCACCAGTTCCCCGACGAACGAGTCCGCGCCCGGCAGGTCGCCCAGCTCCGACGCGCGCTGGAGCAGGTCCAGCGCCG
Organism: Kitasatospora sp. NPDC004272; assembly: GCF_053603035.1. Lineage (NCBI taxonomy): Bacteria > Bacillati > Actinomycetota > Actinomycetes > Kitasatosporales > Streptomycetaceae > Kitasatospora > Kitasatospora sp. NPDC004272. The sequence continues at coordinate 47,459 of NZ_JBSGET010000010.1, forward strand.
CGCCCACCGCCTGGTCGATCTGCTCCATGTGGGTGGCGAACCGGTCCGCCCGCACCCGCAGTTCACCGGCCGGCGCGTTCAGCGCCGCCGCCATCCGCTTGGTCACCGCGAGGTTCGCGGACGCGGGCGTGCCGGGGCTCCACGCCCGCTGGATCTGCGGGCCGAACTGCTCCATCACCTCGGCCAGGTCGTTGATCGAGCGGGTCATCGCGTTCATGTCCTCGCCCATCAGCTCCATGTCCGCCTCCACCGCGGCGAACCGTTCGAACAGCCCGGGGGCGTCCGGATCGCCCTGGTCGTCCGGGTCGTCCGGGCCGGTCCCCGGCCCGGGGTCCGCGGGCGCCCACGACGCGGTGCCGCTGAGCACCCGGGCCGGGGTCGGAAGGCCGAACCCGTCCCGCAGACCGCTGCGCAGCGCCTGTTCCAGCTCCTTGCGCGCGTCGACCAGTCCGCTCCTGGAGCGTTTGAACTGGATGGTCCTGATCAACGAGATGTCGAACGGCAGCCGCCCGTGCTCGCCGAGCTGGACGGTCGGCCGTCCCAGCAGGTGCCGGATGCCGAGCTCGTACATGACGTTCGGGTTCCCGCCCGTGACGTCCGCGATCACCACGTCGGCGTGCATGACGTGCCGGCAGACCTGTTCGGTGATCTCGCCGGGCTGGGCGATCAGGTCGGCCCGGGTCGGCTCCAGGCCCACACTTCCGCAGGCCGGCAGCACGACCTTCTCGTAGATCTCCAGCGCCTCCTCGTACGAGAGGCGCTCCGGGCTCCCGTCGTCCTTGTGGCGGTCGCCGATCGGGCCGATGACGAAGCAGCTCAGCGCGGGCGCGCCCTGCTGGGCGGACCGGCCGGGAACGGGGGCGTTCATGTCCGGTCCTCCGGATCGGCGTCCTCGGCGGCCGCGTACCCGGCGCCGCGTTGCAGGTCCTCGGCGTGGACCGGGACCTCGTCGATGCCCATCGCCCGGAGCATGCTGGCGGTGGGGATGCGGTACTGCCGCCCCGGGCGCAGCACCGGGCAGGGGAAGTCGTCCTCCTTGAGCCGGCGGTACACGGTGGCCGGGCAGAGCCCGAGCATCCGCGCCGCGGTGCGCACGTCGATCGTCAGCGGCAGGTCGAACACCTCGCTGAACCGCATCCCGCCCCCCGTTCCGCTCATCGCGCCGCCCCCGCCGGACGCAGCGAGAGGGTGCCGACCACGGGGCCGCGCGGCCTGCGGGCCCGCCACACCACCTCGGCCAGGCCCATCCGCTCGGCCAGCGCGCCGAGCCGCTCCCCCTCGCGCACGGTGGGCGAGACGGTGAACCTGAGCTGCGCCGCGAGTCCGTCCGACCGGTCCGGCGGACTGATCGCCAACTCCCAGTCCGGTTCCCAGGGCCGCGCCGGTGCCGGAGTGCCGTCGCGCAGCGCCTTCCGGTCGGCGATCAGCACCGCCTCCTCGTCCGGCCGCTCCGGCCGGGCCGACCTCGCCGCGTCCCAGGCCCGGCGGGCGGCCCGCCGGGCCAGCCAGCGGGACGCCTCGGGGTGGTCCGGGTCGGCGTCCGGCACGGCGTCCAGCAGACCGGTGACGGCCTCGGCCTCGACGTCCCTGCGGTCCGCCGCGAGCCGGCCGGAGACCTTCCAGACGGTGCGCCGCAGGATCGGCGAGCACAGCCAGACCAGGTAGGTCGACCACTCCCCCTCCGGCCGCTGGGCGCGCTGGGCCCGCCGGATCGCCCCGGCCCACACCTCCCGGCCCTCCTCGGGAGCGGGCCGGTAGGCGAGGTCGCGGGCGGCGAGCGGGTCGAGCAGCCGCCGGCCCCCGGCCGGGCCGGGGACCTCCAGCCGCAGCCGCCGGTCCGGGTCGGGGTGGAGCACCCGGTGGTGGATGCTGTCGAGCAGTCCGGTGAAGACGAGGGTCGTCACGGGTCCGTTCCTTCCGCTGCGGGCTCGTCGGTCGGACGGCCCTGCTGTGGTGTGTGTCGGTCGAGGAAGTCGGCGGTGGCGCGGGTCACCCGGGCGAGCCGGCCGGCCGCCTCGCCCAGCCCGCTGCGCATCAGGGTGCCGAGCCCGGGGAACACCCGTACCTGCCCGATGTAGACGTTCAGCTCCCCGATGTCCCCGCCGACGGCGAGGCCGCTGCCGACCTGCTGGTGCTCGCAGTCGGCGCAGGCGCGGGCGGGTCCGGGTCCTGGTTCGGGCCCGTCGGTCACGGGCGGTGGACGATGGTCAGGCCGCCGTACACGTCCCCGGCGACGGCGGTCCCGTTCCCCACGCTCTGGCTGAGCCGGGGCCGGCGCGGGAAGCGCCACGGGCCGTCCGGCGCCCCGCCCGCGGCGGGCGCCGCCGCCCCGCCGTCCGAGGGCGAAGGGACGTACAGCCAGGCCGTCTGCCGGAAGGCGGCCTTCCCGCTGACGGTGGCCTCCACCCGGGTGCACGCCCCCGGCCGCAGCTTGCTGTAGCCGCCGACCAGGACGTCCTGGTACACCCGGTCGGAGAGGACCGAGACCAGGTGGGTGACCTCGGGGTCGGACTCGTCCAGCACCCGCTTGAGCGGTTCGCTGTCCAGCAGCCGGTGCAGGTCGTTGCGGGCGGTGCCGTTCGCGTCGGGCGGGTTGCCGTCGATCGTGACCGGCCCGAGGTGCAGGCTCATCCGCAACCGCACCGGCGCGTCCCGGTAGCAGGCGTTGTACGCGGCGGCGGCCCGGTCCAGGAGCGGGATGAACCAGTCGATCACGGCGGGGAGGTGCTTCGGTGGGAAGCCCATCGCGAGGCCGTCACCGCGCGGGGCCGTGAACGACCGTTCGTCGAGCACCTGCTGGAGTCCCGCCTCGACGAAGCTCTCGTCGACCAGTTCGGCGATCAGCCGGCTCGCCCCCGGCTGGGTCAGGGACGGCAGTTCGGAGAAGCCCTTCGCGTCGAACGCCGCCATCCCCTGGGTGTCGGGCATCGGAACGGTTCGGTGTCCGGGCGCAAGCGGTGGAGTGGGCACTGGCACTCTCCTCGTGGTCGGCGGCCTCGTCGTCCCCACGAGGATGCGCGGCGCGGGCCGGCGGCGTCCGTTCCCGGGGCCGGACCAGAAGTGACGAGGGCGGCAAATCGAACTGCCGCCCCGTTGCCCGTCAATCCGCGTTCCGGCCCTTCCTCCCTTCGGGAATCCCGGCGCGTCCACCTTCCGCCACCCCGTAGCCTCCCCGGCATGGACAGGCCGCCCCCGCCCTCCCGTTCCTTCGAATTCGGCCCCTGGCGCGCGCTGGTCGGCGAATCGACCTGGCACGCCGTGACGACCGGGTTCGAGCGGATCGTCCGGGCACCGCGCCACCGGCTGCTGAACCAGGGCGAACCGGGCCCCCACGTCTTCCTCGTCCTCAGCGGCCTGGTCTGGATCGAGCAGTACGCCAGGCACGGCGGCACCTCGTGCCACCTGCGCGGACCGGGCGACCTGCTCGGGGAGGCCGCGCTGTTCGACGAACCCCGCACCGCCACGGCCGTGACGCTGACCGACTGCCAGCTGGTCCGGGTCCCGGTCACCGAACTGCGCGAGTTCCTGCGCCGGCCCGGTCTGGAGCACTCGGTCGCCGCCCTGCTCCACCACCGCCAGCACGTCGACCACCTGCTCCGGCAGTTCGAGGACCCGCTGAAGCGCCTGGCGGTCGGGGTGCACCCGGCGGTGCGGGTGGCCGACGGCACCTCCCGGGACTTCCGCGCGATCAAGCTGGCGCTGAGCAACGAGCAGGTGAGCCGCTGGCTGGGCCTCCGGCGGGCGACCCTCGTCCGGGCCCGCGACCGGCCCGAGTTCGTCCAGAACTTCGCCAGCCACCGCGGCGCGCTGGAGGTCCTGCGGCGGGACTGGATCCTGCGGACCGCGTCCCTGGAGTGCCGCTGACCGCGCTCACAGCCGGGTGACGAGGATCGCCGCGACCAGCAGCGCCCCCTTGTGCAGCGCCTGGTCGGCCAGGTACATCCCGTTCATCCCGGCCGTCCGCAGTTCGGCGAAGGCGGCGGAGCCGACGCGCCGCAGCAGCCGGCGCACCGGCCAGCGGCGGTCGAGCCAGGCGTGCGTGGTCATCGACCAGGCGAACCCGGCGGCCGTCCCGACCGGTGACAGCGGCAGCGGGATGAACAGCCGCACCAGCACCAGCAGGGCCGCCATCACCAGGTGGTACTGGGCGACGTGCGCCAGGCAGGCCCGCCAGCCGCGGCGGGGGTCCGCACCGGCGGCGACCTCCTCCGGGGTCGGGGCGGCCTTGTTGGCCGCCTGGTGGTCGGTCTGCCCGAGGACGTGGTCGGCGAGGGCGTGGCCGGTCGCGAGGACCGCCCACACCGCGCCGAAGGCCGCCAGCGTCTCGATCCGCTCGATCCCGTTCACCGCTCACCGCCGCGGTGCCGGGCCGCGGACGCGTCCGCGGCGGTGTTCCGGAGGTCGTGTTCTGTCATGTCGTCTCCTGGTGCTGGGGCCTGGGCAGCGGTCCTACTCGGCGGTAGGGTCACCGGCACGCGCGGGCTGGGTGATCTCTCGGAGGGTTGCGGTGGAGTACGGCGAGTACCGGCGGTACGACGCGGTGGGGCTGGCCGCCCTGGTGGCGGGCGGGGAGGTGTCGGCCGGGGAGCTGCTGGAGACCGCGATCGGGCGGGCCGAGCAGGTCGGCGGACGGTTGAACGCGGTGGTGCGGCCGATGTACGAACCGGCCCGGGCCCGGGCGGCGGGGGAGCTGGCCGGGCCGTTCGCCGGGGTGCCGTTCCTGGTCAAGGACCTGATCCAGGACTACGCGGGCCTACCGACCGGCAGCGGCTGCCGGGCCCTGCAGGACGTCCCGGCGGCGGCGCACAGCGAGTCGGTGCGGCGCTGGCTGGACGCCGGGCTGGTGGTGTTCGGGAAGACCAACACGCCGGAGTTCGGCAGCAAGGGCGTCACCGAGCCGGAGGCGACCGGCCCGGCCCGCAACCCGTGGGACACCGGGCGGACGCCGGGCGGCTCCTCGGGCGGTTCGGCGGCGGCGGTCACCGCGGGCGTGGTGCCGGTGGCGGGGGCGAACGACGGCGGCGGGTCGATCCGGATACCGGCGGCCTGCTGCGGCCTGTTCGGGCTGAAGCCGGGCCGCGGCCTGGTCCCGGCCGGTCCGGCGGCGGCCGAGCACCTGCACGGCGCGGCGACCGACGGCGTGCTCTCGCGCAGCGTCCGGGACACCGCCGCGATGCTGGACGTGCTGGCGGGCGCCCCCGACCCGGCCGGCCCGTACCTGCCGCACCGCCCGGACACCCCGTACGCCGAACTGGCCCGCCGCGCCCCGGGCCCGCTGCGGATCGGTTTCAGCACCCGCTCCCCGCTGGGCACCGCGGTGCACCCGCAGGCGCTGGCCGCCGTCGCGGACGCCGCGGCGCTGCTGGAGGGGCTCGGCCACCACGTCGAGGAGGCCGACACCGGCATCGACGAGCGCGGCCTGGCACTGGACTTCCTGGCCATGTGGGCCACCGAGACCGCCGCCACCGTGGACGAGGTCAAGCGCCTGACCGGCTCCGGCGACGCGGGCTTCGAACTGGACACCCACGTGCTGGCCGCCGCCGGCCGCCGGATGCGCGCCCCCGCCTACTACGCCGCCCACCAGCGCTGGAACCTGTACAACCGGCAGCTCGCCGCCTTCCACACCCGACACGACCTGCTGCTGACCCCGACCCTGGCCGAACCCCCGGTCCGGATCGGCCGGTTGGACACCCCGCCGGCCGTCCGGGCGCTGGCCCGGCTGCTGCTGCCGCTCGGCCTGCTGGGCCTGCTCAGCCGGACGAAGGCGTACGAGAAGGCGGTGATCACCAACCTGGCGCCGGTCCCGTTCACCCAGCTCGCCAACATCACCGGCCGCCCGGCCGCCAGCGTCCCGCTGTACCGCACCCCGGACGGCCTGCCGCTGGGCGTGCAGTTCGTGGCGCCGCTGGGCGGCGAGGGCACCCTGCTCGCCCTCGCCGCCCAGCTGGAGTCGGCCCGGCCCTGGGCCCACCTGGAGCCCGCGCTCTGAGCGGCCGTCAGCCCATCGTCCGCTGTCCGTCCAGCGCCTCGCGCAGGATGTCGGCGTGCCCGGCGTGCTGCGAGGTCTCCGCGATGACGTGCAGCAGGACGCGCCGCACGCTCCAGGCCGCGTCCGGCTCGAACCAGGGCGCGGCGGGCAGCGCCTGCTCGCTGTCCAGGTCGAGGGTGGCGACCAGGTTGTCGGTGTGCTCGGCGACCGCCCGGTAGCGCTCCAGCAGGACGTCCAGGGTCTCGCCGTCGGTCATCCGGAACTGCTCGGCCCAGGATTCGGCGTCGTCCGGCGCGCCCTCGGCGCGCATCGCCTCGGCGCCGCCGACGGCGAACCGCAGCCAGCGCTCCTCGACCCCGGCGACGTGCTTGATCAGCCCGCCGAGGGTGAGTTCGCTGACGGTGGTGCGCCGCTGGGCCTGCTCGTCGGTGAGGCCGCGGGCGGTGTAGCGCAGGAAGCCGCGCTGCTTGTCGAGCGCGGCCAGCAGGTCGGCGCGTTCGCCGGTGAGTTCGGGGAGCGGGGTGACCATCGTTCAGGCCACCTCCACCGTGCTCGGCGGTTCGCCCTCGGCGGCGCCCGGGTCGATCAGCGAGAACGCCGCGCCCTGCGGGTCGACGAAGGACGCGGACCGCCCGAACGGGGTGGTCATCGGCCCGAACACCAGCTGTCCGCCGGCCTGGACGGCCCGCCCGGCCGCCGCGTCGCAGTCGTCCACCACGAAGTACACGCTGACGTACGGCGGCACCTGGACGGGCACGTCCGGCCCCATGCCCATCGCGCCGAGCGCGGGCGCGTCGCCCAGGCTGTAGACGCTGTAGTCCACCCGGTCGTCGACGATCCTGCGCACCCGGTACGGGAACACCTGCGGGAAGAAGGCGTTCGCGGCGGCGGTGTCCCGGGTGAACACCTCGGCCCAGCCGTAGCCGCCGGGCGCGTCGCGCAGCTCGAAGCCCCGGTGTGCGTCGGCCTGCCAGAGCCCGAACACCACGCCCGCCGGGTCCCGGGCGATCGCCATCGTGCCGAAGTCGCCGACCTTCACCGGCTCCAGCGGCACGCTGCCGCCGGCCGCCCGGACCCGCTCCGCGGCCGCCGCCGCGTCGGCCGTGGCCAGGTAGAGCACCCACGCGGAGTGCCCCTCCTGGCCGGGCGCCGGCGGGACGACCGCGGCCACCGCCCGGCCGTCCTTCAGCGCCCGCGTGTAGCCGCCGAACTCGGACGCGGCCTCGTCGAACGTCCAGCCCAGCACCTCCCCGTAGAACGCCTTGGCGCCCTCCGGGTCGGCGAACACCGCGTCCGCCCAGACGGGGGTGCCTTCGGGTCGTGCCGTCATCGTGCGTCTCCCTCCGCTGTCGGGCCCCGGGGCGCCGCCCCGGGGAAAGCACGTGCGCTGCCACGCTAACCAGTGGCCCCGACGGCCGCCCGGCGACGCGCTCGGACGGCCGTCGGACGTGCCCGAACGCCTGTTGCCCCGCAGTGACAATTCGCGCACCCTGCGGGGTCATTGGAGCGCGAAGCTTGAGTCATCGCCCCGGAGGACGGAACGCAGAAGCCGACCGGGACGACCACAACGACCGCTGTCCCTGGGGGGAACCATCCATGTCCGCGCACGCCCGCCTCCGCCGCTCCGCCGCCGTCGCCTTCGTCTCCGCGATCACCGCCGGCTCCGCCCTGCTGCTGACCGCCTGCGACCCGTCCGACGCCGCCGACGCCGCCAAGGCCGGCACCGCCGCCCCGTCCCGCACCGCCGGCCCGTCGCACACCGCCACCGGGTCCGCCACCCCCTCCGGCTCCGCGTCGACCCCCGCCGCGCCGACCGCCGCCGCCACGCCCACCGCCTCGGCCCAGCAGCCCTCCGCGTCCGGGTCCGCCCCGGCCCCGCAGCCCTCCGCCACGCCGGTCGAGGCCGCCCTCAACCTCACCAAGGGCACCGGCCTGACCATCAGCAACGGCACCCGCTACGTGGTGATGGACGGCAAGGTCGTCGACTTCGGCACCGTGGTCCGCGACCTGGCCTGGTCCCCCGACGGCAAGCACGCCGCCTTCGTCGACGGCAACGGCAACCTGGAGACCTCCGACCCGGACGGCAGCCACAAGGTCCTGGTCGCCACCGCCCCCTCCGGCGTCACCTGGTCCCACCCGACCTGGCAGGTGTTCACGCCCAACGCCGACGAGCAGCAGAGCGGCCTCCGGACCAAGAACGACCTGCTGTTCACCGCCGACGACCACGGCACCCTGCGGCTGCTCGACGTCCCCGCCGCCGGCGGCACCCCCACCGAGCTGCGCCTGGGCCAGTACAGCGACGACACCGTCAAGCCGAACCCGACCACGGGCAACCTGTGGGCCAACGTCGGCACCCGGATCGGCACCGCGGTCTACGCGAACGCGGACGACGGCCAGGTCTACCTCCGTGACGACTACCTGCGGCAGAACGGCGGCCCGGTCACCAAGGGCTCCCAGCCCGACATCGACGGCGAGGAGCACCTCGTGTTCGTCCGCTCGGTGGACGGCCACAGCCACCTGTTCGGCAAGGACCGCGACTACCGCTCCCAGGAGCGCGACCTCACCCCGCACGCCACCGTGAACTACACCGAGCCGGCCTTCTCCCCCGACGGAAAGACCGTCGCCTTCCGCGCCCCCGACGGCATCTACACCGTCCCGTTCGCGGGCGGCACCCCCACCAAGGTCTCGGACACCGTCGGCCTCCCGGCCTACCGCGGCTGAACCACCGGCACCACCCCGTCGGCCCGCCCGGAACCCTCCGGGCGGGCCGCCGTCGTTCCGTCATCTGACCTTTTCTGCAAGGAAGTTGAGCGCACCGAGTGCTGTTGCCCGGCGGTGACGCGGCCCGCACGCCACCAGGTCATCCGGCTGCGAGGCTTCTCCTGCCGCCCCGTCCGCCGCCGCATCGCCGACGTGGCGTCACCGGCCCGTCCCGGTTCGCGAATTCAGGGTCCGCGAACCGGGACCACCGAGACGACAGCCCGGACGGCCCCGCCGTCCGGGCTGTCGTCCGCCACTGCCAGGATGTGTCCGTCCCGCACGCGGCGGTCGAGCACCGGCCCGGACCGCTCCCGCCGCCCGAATTCCGTTCCAGGGGGAACCGTCCATGAACGAACGCGCCCGTCTCCGCCGTTCCGCCGCCGCCCTGCTGGTGGCCGCGGTCACCACCGGCTCGGCCCTGCTGCTCACCGCCTGCGACCCGGAGGACGGCTCCACCGACGCGGGCGGCGGCACCTCCGCCACCGGCAGCGCCACGCCCGGCAGCACCGCCCCGACCTCCTCCGCCGCCCCCGCCAAGGTCGGCACGCTGAACAGGACCGCCGGCACCAAGCTGACCGTCAGCACCGGCACCAGCACCGTGCTGATGGACGGCAGGTCCGTCGACTTCGGCACCGTGGTCCGCGACCTGGCCTGGTCCCCCGACGGCAAGCACGCCGCCTTCGTCGACGGCAACGGCAACCTGGAGACCTCCGACCCGGACGGCAGCCACAAGACCGTCGTCGCCAAGGCCCCGTCCGGCACCACCTGGTCCCACCCGACCTGGCAGGTCTTCGGCCCGGACGAGGTGCACGGCGCGGGCACCTACCTGCTGTTCACCGCGGACGACAAGAAGAGCCTGCGCCTGATGTCCGCCGAGGCCAAGGCGAACGGCACCGTCGAGGAGCTGCAGCTGGGCGACTCCGAGGGCGCGGACATCCCGCAGACCGGCAACCAGTGGCCGTACTCCAACGGCCTGTCCGGCATGACGGTGTACGCCAACAAGGACGACGGCCAGGTCTACTTCCACGACGTGGTCAGCCGGACCAACGGCGGTGCCATCGGCAAGGGTTCGCAGCCCGCGCTGGCCGACGAGGGCGCGCTGGTGTTCGTCCGCTCCGCCAAGGGGCACAGCCACATCTTCGCCAGCCCGGGCGACGAGAACGCCGACCAGCAGATCGACCTGACCCCGGACGCGACGGTCGACTACACCGAGCCCGCGATCAGCCACGACGGCAAGACCGTCGCCTTCCGCGGCCCGGACGGCATCTACACCGTCCCGTTCACCGGCGGGAAGCCGGAGAAGGTCACCGACACCGTCGGCCTGCCCGCCTACCGCTGAGCGATCCGCTCCAACTCCTGCACCAGGTTCGGCAGCTGCTGATCGGCGTCGTCGTGCGGCAGCCACTCGACCGGGTCCAGGAAGCGGAACAGCACCTTGGTCGGGGTGACCGCGAACTCGTACTCGGCGAAGCCGACCACCGCGCCCGCCTCGCCCCGGGCGGCCCCGCGCACCACGTGCGCGGTGAGCTCGTCCGGGGTGTCGCCCTGCGCCGCCGTCACCCGGCGGCGGGCGTTCGACCGGGCCAGGTACGGGCAGACCATCGAGGCGTACAGCATGCACGCCCGGTGCCCGGGGCCCTCCGTGGTGGGCGCCATGTTCCGGTACGGCCGGCCGGTCGCCAGCGCCTCGCCGATCGCCGCCGCCTCCGCGCCGCCGACCACCCGCCACACCGGCCCGAGCGGCATCAGCGTGTTGCACACCGAGCACAGCCGCTCCCGGGCGCAGGCCGCCGACCGCTCGTGGTCGGTCAGCGCGAACTGCGGCCGCCCGTCCTCCCACGGGGTGATCGCGGGCACCGGGTAGCCCCGCCCGTCACGCGGGCGGTCCGCCACGGCGGGCGGCTTGGGAACGGCATCGAAGCGCATCCCCCATGCCTATCACGCCCCCGCGCTCACCCGCGCGGCACCGCGTAGTCGGTCAACTCGGCTCCTCGCGGCGCGAGTTGTCCCCATTCACCCGGTACGTCCAGCACCGCGATCCCGGCCGTGGAGAACTTCTCCCGGACCCGCTCCAGCGCCTCGCTCCCGCTCTCCCGGGCCAGCCCCAGCACCAGTTCCTGCACCTCGGGCCGGTGCCCGACCAGCATCACGGTGCGCACCACCGGGGGCAACTCCCGCAGCAGATCCACGAGTTCGTCCGCCTCGGCACGGTACGCCCGTGGTTCCAGGACGAGTTCGGGCGCGCCGCCGAGCTCCGGCTCGGCCAGCTCCCAGGTCTGCCGGGTGCGCACCGCGGTGGAGCACAGCACCCGGTCCGGCACCAACCCGTGCTCCGCCAGCCACCGCCCGGCCGCCGCCGCGTCGGCCCGGCCGCGCTCGGCCAGCGGACGCAGCTCGTCCGGGACGTCCGGCCAGTCCGCCTTGGCGTGCCGCAGCACGATCAACCGCCGCTGTTCCGTCATCCCCCCAGTGTGGCCCGCGCCGCGAACCGCGCTCCACCCAACGCGCGGACCGAACCCGATACCGGCGGAAAACCGGACGACGCGCCCACGCCCGCTCGGCTAGCGTCACAGGCATGCGTGCCCTGACCGAGTCCGAGATCCGCGCGTCCTTCGTCAACTGCTCCAAGGGCGAGGCCAAGCGCCTGCCCGTCCCGCGCGGCCTGGCCGAACAGCGCTGGGACGAGCTGGACTTCCTCGGCTGGCGCGACCTCGGCGCCCCCGACCGGGCCTACCTGGTCGCCGTCCTGGACGGCACCCCGGTCGGCATCACGCTCCGCTCGCCGAACGTGCGGCGCAGCCTGACCCGCACCAACGTCTGCTCGGTCTGCATCACCGCGCACGCGGGCAGCGGCGTCTCGCTGCTCACCGCCCCCCGGGCCGGCGCGGCGGGCCGGGAGGGCAACTCGGTCGGCACCTACCTCTGTGCCGACCTGGCCTGCTCGCTGTACGTCCGCGGCCTGCGCCGCGGCGCCGCGGTCAGCCGCCCGGACGAGTCGCTCCCGCTGGAGGAGCAGATCGCCCGGACGGTCACCAACCTGGAGGCGTTCCTGCGCCAGGTGCTGGCCTGAGCCCGGCCGCCGTCAGGGCGCCGACCGGTACTCCACGGTCAGCACGGCCCGCCCCAGCGCGTGCGCGGTCAGGTTGAACCCGACCTGCGCCGCCGGGGTGTCCGGCCCGAGCTCCAGCGCCGGCACGTCCAGCGCGTGCACCACGAACACGTACCGGTGGGCCGGTCCGGGCGGCGGCGCCGCCCCGTCGTAGCGGTGCCCCGGGAAGTCGTTGCGCACGTGGAACGCCCCGCCGGGCAGCTCCCCGTCCCCCGACCCCGCGCCGCCCGCCAGTTCGGTGACCTCGGCCGGCAGGTTCACCAGCAGCCAGTGCCACCACCCCGCCGCCGTCGGCGCGTCCGGGTCGTAGCAGGTCACCGCGAACGACCTGGTCCCCGCCGGAAACCCCGACCAGGACAGCTGCGGCGAGGTGTTCCCCAGCGCGTGCACCTGCGCGTCCGGCATCGTCCCCCCGTCCACCAGGTCGGTGCTGCGCAGCTCGAACGCCGGCACCGGCGGCAGGAAGTCGTACGGGAGCGGAATACGCCCGGTCATCGGTCACCATCCCCATCGAAGGCTCTCGGTATACCGCCCCAGCCTATCCACCGCCGGGCCCCGCCCGGGGCCCGGGGAACGGCGGGTCCGAGCTGCCGCGGGCCCTCAGCTCCGCCAGAGCGCCTCGACCGCCGCCCCCAGCACGGTGTCCACCTTCCCCAGGTCGAAGACCAGGTCGAAGTGGTTGCGCCCGCCCACCAGCAGCTCGTGCACCGGGACGCCCGCCTCCCGCAGCGCCTCCGCGAACCGGGCCTGCTGCCGTCCGAACTCGTCCGTCTCGTGCTCGCCCAGCGCCAGCACCACCGGCGGCAGCCCGGCCAGCGCGGCCGCCCCGGCGTGCAGCGGGCTGAGCCGGCGGGCCCGGTCGGCGTCCAGGCCGAGCGGCTGGTTGACGTAGCTGAGGGCGACCGGCTCCAGGTCGTAGACGCCGCTGAGCAGCGCGGCCCCGCGGATCCGCCCGCGCAGCCGCCCGTCCAGCAGTGCCGACGCGGCCAGGTGCGCCCCGGCGGAGCTGCCGCTGAGCACGATCCGCTCCGGGTCGGCGCCGAGTTCCGCCGCGTGGTCGACCAGCCAGCGCACGGCCGAGGTGGTCTGCTCGACGATCCGTTCGAGCGGCCAGTGCGGGGCCAGTCCGTAGCCGACGGCGGCGAACGAGGTGCCGAGCGGGACGAGGTCCAGCGCGGGGAAGGCCGAGTCCTCCTTGCCGAGCTCCTGCCAGAAGCCGCCGTGCACGAACACGTGCAGCGGCGCGCCGGTCCGGGCGGCGGGGAAGAAGTCGATCAGCTCGGGCGCGTCGGGTCCGTACCGCAGCTCCCGGTGCCCGGGCAGTTCCCGCAGGGCCCGGCGGCTCTCGGCCGCGTAGGCCCCGAGCTCGGCGTCGAAGTCGGCGACCTTGCTGCTGGGCGAGTACTCCCGGTCGAGTTCCCGCTGGTCGAAGCCCCGGTAGACCGCCATGACGCCGCTCTCCTCACCCAACCAGGTATAGACCAATACGGGAGCGCACGGTTAGCGTGGTCACTCCCCGTACTTCCTTCTCCGGAGTTGCCCCGTGGAGACGTCCGTCCTCGCCTTCGCCACCGACCTGCTCGACGAAGGGGCCGACACCTTCTTCGGCAACCTTACCGACCGGGCGGGCGTCGGCGGCGTCACGCTCGCGTCCGTCTACCACGAGGCCCGGGACGTCTTCCCGCACAACCCGCGCCGGGTGCTGCGCTACCTCGAACCGGGCGCCGCGTACTTCCGGCCCGACCCGGCGCGCTGGGCCGGGCGGCGGCTCGCCCCGCTGCCCTCCACCGCGATCGGCGCGCGCGACCCGTTCGCCGAGGCCGCCGAGGAGACCCGCCGCCGCGGCCTGAAGCTGCACGCCTGGACGGTCTTCTGCCACAACGACCGGCTCGGCTTCGCGCACCCCGACTGCGCGCCCGCCAACGCCTTCGGCGACCGCCACCTGACCGAGCTGTGCCCGGCCAACCCGGAGGTCCGGGAGTACTGCCGCACCGTGGTCGAGGAGCTGGGCCGCTACGGCGTGGACGCGATCCGCGCCGAGTCGCTGCACTTCCACGGCCTGGCGCACGGCTACCACCACGAGCGCTACTTCGAGGAGCTCGGCCCGGTCACCGAGGCCCTGCTGTCGGTCTGCTTCTGCCCGCACTGCCTGGCCGCCGCGACCGCCGCGGGCGTCCCCGCCGAGCACGTCCGCGACACCGTCCGCGCCGAACTGCGCGCCCGGCTGGCCGACGAGTCCCGGGCGCTGGCCCCCACCGCGCTGGACGAGCTGGCCGGCGGCGCGTTCGCCGCCTACGTCGACGCCTCGGCCCGCACCGTCACCTCGCTGGCCGCCGAGCTGGCCGCCACCGCCGCCGACCACGGCATGCGGCTGACCTTCATGGACGGCGGCGGCCCCGGCACCGGCTGGCTGTCCGGCATCGACCTGCCCGCGCTGGCGGGCGCCGCCCACCAGATCGAGACCCTCGGTTACGCCCGGACCCCCGAGGAGGTCCGCGAGAAGGTCGCCGCGTTCGCCCTGCACGGCGTCCGTCCGCAGGACATGGCGGTGATCCTGCGCCCGATGGCCTCCGACTGCGACGGCCCGGCCAACCTCACCGCCAAGATCGACGCCCTGCGCGAACTGGGCGTCCCCGAGGTCGAGTTCTACAACTACGGCCTGATGCGGCTGTCCTCGATGGACCGGATCGGCCAGGCCCTGCGCTAGCCGTCGGACGCCCGGAACGCACCATCTCTCCGCATTGCTCCCGCTCCGTCCCCGCCCCCGGGCAACGCACCGGTCGCCCCCGCCTGCTGCGCCCGGTGCGTCCCGAACGGTAGGCTTTCCGTGTGATCTTCAAGCGCATCGGCAACGGGCGGCCGTACCCGGATCACGGCCGGACCAGCACCCGCCAGTGGGCGGACGTCGCACCGCGTCCGGTGCGGTTGGACCAGCTGGTGACCACCAAGGGCCAGTTGGACCTGGAGACCCTCCTCGCGGAGGACTCCACGTTCTACGGGGACCTGTTCGCCCACGTGGTGAAGTGGCGCGGCGACCTGTACCTGGAGGACGGCCTGCACCGCGCCGTCCGGGCCGCCCTCCAACAGCGGCAGGTCCTGCACGCCCGCGTGCTGGAGATGGACTGACGCCGGGTCACCCGGGGACGGGTGCAACCGGCGGCGGTGCCGGTACGTCCTTTCGAGTGCCGTCGTCCCCCGGATGATGATCGTTTAGTACCTGGGCACCCGTTGTCGGATTAGTCTGCTGACTAGAGCGGTCACGCGGCCCGTTCCCACGGCCGTTCCGCGGTCACCGACACCCCACCCTGGCACCTAGGGGGAGACAGACCATGAGCATGTTGACTCCCCGGGGTTTGAAGGGGAAGCAGTACCGCGTCACCGGCAACGCCTACCCCCGACTCAGCCGGCCCTCCCGCCGCGGCCGGAAGGTCGCCATCGGGCTGGGCGGCGCCCTGGCCCTGGCCCTGGTCTCGGTCGGCGGCGTCCAGCTGTACGACGTCTTCAGCGGCAAGCACAAGGGCGCCACCGCCCAGGCCTGCTCGGGCGCCTCCGGCACGCCGCTGGCCGCCCCGGAGAACTCCGCCCCGGCCGGTGCCCCCGCGTCCGGCGCAGCCGCCTCCGGCGCCCCGGCACCGGTCCCCAGCGACACCGCGGTGCCGCAGCCCGCCGCCGTCAAGGTGAACGTCTACAACGCCACCGACAAGTCCGGCCTGGCCGCCCGCACCGCCGACGAACTGCGCAAGCGCGGCTTCGTGGTCGACAAGGTCGGCAACGCGCCGGCCGCGCTGGCCAACAAGGTCCCGGGCAGCGCGCAGATCCTCAGCGGCCCCGGCGGCCTCGGCGCGGCCACCCTGCTGCTCTCCCAGGTCGCCGCCGCGACCTCCACCGAGGACGGCCGCGCCGACGCCACCGTCGACTTCGTCATCGGCGACACCTTCAACGCCCTGGCCGACCCCGCCCAGGCCGCCGCCGCCCTCGCCGAGCTCACCAAGCCCTCCCCCTCCCCGGAGCCCGGCCACTGCTGAGCCGGTCCGCCGCGCCCCGCCCGGGGCGCGGCGAACCGCGCGGCGAACCGTGCGCACGCACGAAGAGGTCCGGTCCAGGACGGGAACCCCCCGCCCCCGACCGGACCTCGCCGCGGGTACCGCCGTCCGCCGCGCGGACCCGCTCAGCCCGCCGTGCCGTACAGCCGGTCGCCCGCGTCGCCCAGGCCCGGCACGATGTAGCCGTGCTCGTTGAGCCGCTGGTCGACCGCCGCGGTGACCACGGTGACCGGCCGGCCCGCCAGCTCGCGCTCCATCACCTCGACGCCCTCGGGCGCGGCGAGCAGCACCACCGCGGTGACGTCGGTGGCGCCGCGCTCCAGCAGCATCCGGATCGCCGCGACCAGGGTGCCGCCGGTGGCCAGCATCGGGTCGAGGACGTAGATCTGCCGCCCGGAGAGGTCGTCCGGCATCCGGGTCGCGTAGGTCGACGCCTCCAGCGTCTCCTCGTTGCGGACCATGCCGAGGAAGCCGACCTCCGCGGTCGGCAGCAGCCGGGTCATGCCGTCCAGCATGCCCAGCCCGGCCCGCAGGATCGGGACCACCAGCGGGCGCGGGTAGGACAGCCGGGTGCCCCGGGTGACGGCGACGGGGGTGGTGATCTCGACCGTGTCGGTGCGGACGTCCCTGGTCGCCTCGTACGCGAGCAGGGTCACCAGCTCGTCGGTGAGCCGACGGAAGGTCGGCGAGTCCGTGCGCTCGTCGCGCAGGGTGGACAGCTTGTGGGCGACCAGCGGGTGGTCGACGACGTGGAGACGCATGGGAACAACGGTAACGGCCACCGGCACGTGTGTACGACTCCGTACGAACCGGGACGACCGGGACGACCCGCCGGGCCGGCCGGGGATCCGCCCGGAATCACGGAAGTCGGACCGCTCCTGTGGTATCACCGGGGCCGATCTGGGAAAGTCGGGACCTATGAAGAGCAACCCGACGCGGGCGACCACCGCCGGCGCGGGCGGGTCCGGCTCGACAGACGAGTCCCGTCCGACCGCAGAGACCGACGCGGAGACCGACGCGGAGCGGCGCAAGCGCCGGGCCGTGTTCCTCCGCGAACTGGCCGAGGCCCGGGAGCTGCGGGCCCGGGTGCAGCCGAGACGGACCAAGGAGCGCCGGATGCGCGAGGCCCTGCGGATGCGGACCTTCCGGACCTGACGGCGCCGACCCGCCCCCGGGCGCCGCGCCCCGCACCGGAGTTGCGCCCCCCGGAGCGCCCCGGCGCCCCCGCCGCAAGGCGTCCGACGGTCAAGATCCGCGCCCCGGGCGGCCGGAAGCCGACCTTTCCGACACGACCTGCGAAGACGCGCTGCCGAACACCCCCCGCAGCGGCGGCCTTTCTGTCACGATGCGGTGGGACGGTCCGAACGGCGGACCTCCTTCTGGCGCGGGGGCGGCCGGACCGCACCCGCCCGAGATCGCCGACAGCCGAGACCAATCTTGGGAGTGTCCCTGGTGGCGTACTTCGCTGCAGTGCTTGCTCGCACCGGTGCCGGGTGGGACGTGAGCGAAACCGAACTCGACGACGTAGAGACCCTGGCCGACCTGACCGACCTGGCCCGCGAGGCGGCCGAGGACGAGGACACCGTGCTGGTCTTCATCGAGCAGGAGGACGCGTGGTTCGCCGTCCTGCGCATCGACGGTGAGGACGACCCGCGGATCTTCGTCTCCGACGCGGCGGCCGCGGCGCGCAGTTCGTACGGTGCGGTGCTCACCGACGAGTTGATCGAACAGGACGGGGAGGCCGACTTCGACGACCTCGACGGGCTCGTGGCCGGGCTCGACGACGAGGACGGGGCCGACCCGGACGACGAGGCCGCGGGAGCGGACGACGAGGAGCCGGCCGGCGGGCGGGGCGCGAGCCCGGTCGGGCCGATCGGCGACAACGAGCTGCTGACCGAGTTCGGGATGACCGCCGCCGACCTGCTGGAACTGGCCGGGGAGGGCGCGGCGCCCGGCGACGCGCTGGGCGAGATCGCCGAGGCGCTGGGCTGCGGCGAGGTCCTGGAGGCCGTTCGGTAGCGGCGGGCCCGGTGCCCGACACTGGGTCCATGCAGCCCCCCGTCCCCCTTCCCGCAGACACCCCGGGCGAACGGCCGCGGATCGTCCCGCTGCCCGCCCCCGAACGCCCCGATCCGGTCCGCGACCGGTGGACGGGCCGGATGCGCCTCGCGATCGAAGAGGCCGCACTGGCCACCGCCACCGGTGACGTCCCGGTCGGGGCGTTCGTCCTGGGCCCGGACGGCACGGTGCTCGGCCGGGGCCACAACGTCCGCGAGGCGGTGGGCGACCCGACCGGCCACGCCGAGGTGGTGGCCATCCGCGAGGCCGCGACCGCCGTCGGAGAGTGGCGGCTGAGCGGCTGCACCCTGGTCGTCACCCTGGAGCCCTGCACCATGTGCGCGGGCGCGATCGTGCTCTCCCGACTCGCCCGGGTCGTCTTCGGCGCCTACGACCCGAAGGCCGGCGCGGCCGGCTCGCTCTTCGACGTGGTCCGCGACAACCGGCTCAACCACCGCCCCGAGGTGGTCGGCGGCGTCCTCGCCGACGAGTGCACCGCCCAGCTGCTGGCCTTCTTCGACACCCAGCGCTGAGCCGCCCCGGAACGGATTTCGCCCCGTCCCCCCGATCCGGTAGAGTTCCCCTCGGTAGCGTGTCCGAGCGGCCAAAGGAGCACGCCTCGAAAGCGTGTGTGGGGGCAACTCCACCGTGGGTTCGAATCCCACCGCTACCGCCACTCGAAGGGCCCGACCGGTCTCCGGTCGGGCCCTTCGGCGTTCCCGACTTTCCTCCCCGAAGCGGACAAACCACCGCTGAGCTGCGATTTTACTTGGCCTTGAGTCAGCGTCGGGCACTAGTGTGCGAGCTCCTCCACAACCGGAACCAGGAGTTCAGCATGCCTTCCCCAGCCGTCTACCGGTCCCCGCGCGGGCTGGCCACCGCGTCCACGGTGCTGCTCGCCCTGAACGGGGTGGTGGCCGCCGGATCGGCGGCCGTGCTGCTGTACCTGTACACGGTGGAGCCGGGC
This sequence comes from Kitasatospora sp. NPDC004272, assembly GCF_053603035.1. Taxonomy (NCBI): domain Bacteria; kingdom Bacillati; phylum Actinomycetota; class Actinomycetes; order Kitasatosporales; family Streptomycetaceae; genus Kitasatospora; species Kitasatospora sp. NPDC004272. Next base: position 66,385 of record NZ_JBSGET010000010.1, read on the forward strand.
GACGACGTCTCGCTGCTGGTGGACCTCTTGGGGGCGGACACCACGACCAACGCCGGGCTGCTGCTGTCGCTGGCCACCGCGGTGCCGTTCTTGATGTGGCTGTACCGGGCGCGGGTGAACGCCGAGGTGATCTACCCGCACGGGCACCAGCACGCGCGCGGGTGGGCGGTCGGCGGCTGGTTCGTCCCGCTGGTCCAGTTCTGGTTCCCGTGGCGGATCACCAACGACGTCTGGCGGGCCAGCGGCCCGCCCGGCGAGCACGGCGTGCCGCAGCCCACCCCGGCGGGGCTGGTGCACGCCTGGTGGTCCACCCTGGTGCTGGGCCGGCTGCTCTCCTTCTTCGGCAGCCAGAGCCTCGGCTCCGAGGCCGCCCTGAACTACCTCGACTCCTACCGGGAGGCGCTGACCTACCTGATCGCCTCCGAGCTGCTCACCACGGCCGCGGCGGTGTTCGCGATCCTGGTGGTCCACCGGCTGACCGCCATGCAGGAGGCCCACGCCGCCCGCGCCTGGGCGGCCTGGACCCCGCCGGTCGCCGCCTGAGGAACCCCGGAGGGCCCCGGGTCAGCGGCGGCGGGCCAGCCGCCGCGTCACCACCCCGGCGAGCACCAGCCCGGCGGCGGCCAGCAGCGGCAGCACCGGCGCGCTCCCCGTCCCCGGCAGCGCCCCACCCGGACCCGGACCCGGACCCGGCGCGGACGGCGACGGCACCGGCGGCGGCTCCGGCGAACCGGACGGCTCCGGGGCCGACGGCGACGGCGACGGCGATCCGGTGGGCTCCCCGGACGGCGAGGCGCTCGGGCCGGGGCTCTCCGTCCCGCCCAGCTCGGGCTCGACCGCGATCACCTCGTCGTCGGGCGGCGAGCTGACGGTCCGCTCGGTGGTGCGGCCGGTCGCGGTCGCGGTGTTGCGGACGGTCCCGGCCTCGGCGTCGGCCGCGGTGACGGTGTACGAGGCGGTGCAGGTGGTGACCGCGCCGGGGGTGCCGCGCGGGGTCAGGGTGGTCGCGGCGCACCGCACCCCGGTGAGCCGGTCGTCGGTGACGGCGAGGTCGGTGACCTCCCGGTCGGTGGTGTTGGTGACGGTGTACGTGTAGGTGGCCCGCTGGCCGGGCCGGTAGACCCGGGCGTCGTCCACCTGCTTCTCCAGCAGCAGCCCGTAGTCGTCGTTCAGCGGCAGCTCCTGCCGGGCCTCCGGCGACTCGACCGGCCCGCCGTCCGAATCCCCGTGCACGATGGCCACGTTGGTGAGGTAGCCGCGCCGCACGTCGGCCTCGGTGACGGTGTACGAGGCGGTGCAGGTGACGGTGGCGTCGACGGCCAGGACGGTGCTCGGGCAGCTGACCGGGCCGACCGTCGGGTCGGTGACGGCGAGGTCGCGGATCTCGGTGTCGCCGCCGTTGGTGACCACGAACTGGTACGGGACGACGGTGCCCGCGGTGACCGGGTCGGGCAGCGGGTGGGCCCGGTCGATCTGCTTGACCAGGTTGAGCCGGGGCAGCGGGGCGGCGCTGCGCGCGGTGACGTGCCGCAGCAGGTGCACGTCGGTGAACGCGCCGGTGGACGAGGCGAAGCCGAACTTGTAGGTGGCGGGCACCGGTTGGGGCGCCGGCTGGCTGAGCACCCGGACCGGGCCGGCGCCGAAGTCGACGTCCACCTCGATCTGCGGGTCGGGCCCGGGCGTGACGGTGACGGTGACGGTCCGCCGGCTGGGTTCGAGCGCGGCCTCGGCCTGCGCGGGGGTGGTGCCGGGCGGCAGGTCGGCGGCGGTGGCGGGGCCGTGCAGCTGCCCGGGCAGGGTGGACGGCCACGGGCCGGTGGTCCCGGTGTTGCTGGTGGTGGCGCCGAGGAAGCAGTAGCCGCTGGTGCCCTCGCCGGGCCCGCGCAGCGTCACCATGTTGGCGCCGGGCGCGGGCGCCAGGAAGTTGGTCCCGGCCGGGGAGCGGGTGGCGCAGCCGTCGCCGCGGTGCTCCCAGTCACCGAAGTAGTTGCCCAGCACGTCCAGGCCGACGCCCAGGTAGCCGCCCTCGACGCCGGGCAGGAACGGGTTGGCCGGGTTGTCGTCCGGGAGTTTCTGCGCGTACCCGAGGCTGCCGCCGAACGCGCCGGGGCGGGTGAGCGAGGCGGCGCCGTCGACCAGGAAGAACGCGATGCCGTCGGCGGGCGAGGGCTTGGTGGGGTCGCCGCCGTACTGCCACTGCTCGAAGGTGACCTGGATGCCCTCGTTGGCGGGCAGCGGGCGCTCGTACAGGACGGCGGCGGCCCGGTCGTTGCCCGCGTCGGTCATCCGCAGGTAGCCGTACGGCGCGGCCGCGTTGGGCGGAACGGGGCCGGTCGCGCCGCCGCTCGGGCAGCCGGTCAGCGCGCGCGGTTCGGCGACCGGGAAGGCCGCGACCTCGGCCGCGCCGGTGAGGCAGGCGCCGTCGGTGGCGACGAAGCCGCTGTCGGCGCTCGCCCCGGTGAAGGTCTCGTCCACCAGCAGGGTGCCGGTGGCGGCCCGGGGCGCGGTGGGCGGCGCGGCCGCAGCGAGCGGCAGCACGGCCGCCCCGAGTGCGGTCGCGGCGCAGAGCGCCACGGCGGCGAGTCTGCGCCCGGCCCCTGGGGCCTGTCGTTCGGTCACGTTCGTCTCCGCCTCTCCGGTCGATGATTCGTAGTCGACCTTCACGGCGGGCGAAACCCGGCGCGAACACGCGCGCAACCGCGGGTAAGCACCCGCCCGGCGCAGCGCCCGTTCCGGGGGCCGGACGCTTCTCCCCTCCATCTGCGGTTGGCGGTGGGCGAGTTGAGGGGATGATGCCCGCATGGGGAGTGCGCGGTGGCGGGTGCTGGTCTGGGTCGGGGCGGGGGTCTCGGTGGCGGGGCTCGCGGTGTTCCTGTGGGGCGAGGGGCTGGACCGGGCGAACCAGTGGGCGGGCGTGCTGGGCCTGTTCGTCGGTGTGGCGGGCCTGCTGCTGTCCCTGCTGGGCGGGATCGGGGGCCGTTCCGGCGGCCAGTCGGCGGACGGGGCGGCGGCCGGCGGCTCGGTGCGCCTGGTCCGGAACGTGCGGGGGGACGTGCTGCTCGGCTCCGGCTCCGGCCCCGGTCCCGCCGCCGTCCCGGAGCCCGGTCCCGTCCGGGGAGCGGCCCCCGGCGGCGGCCAGTCGGCCCGGGGCGTGCGCGCGGGCGGGGAGGTGGAACTGGTGGACGGCGTGGCGGGCTCGGTGCGCTTCGACGGCCGCCGCCCCGCCGGCGGCCCCCAGCCGCCCGACGAGCCGTGGCCCCCCGGCACCCCCCGGTCCACCGACACCCCCCACCCGTCGGACGGCACCCGCCCCTCCGACGACCCCCACCCGTCGGACGGCACCCCCCGACCTCCCGGTACCTCCCGACCCCCCTCCGAGGCCCCGCCTCCGTCCGACGGGCCGCGGCCGTGACCGGCTTCTGGCGGCGGCTGTTCGGCGCCGAGGCCGACGGCGGCACCCAGTCCGCGGCGGGTGCCCGGGTCGGCGGCGACCTGACGCTGGTCCAGCGGGCCGGCACCGTGCAGATCACCACCGGCCCGAAGCCGCCCCCGCCGGGCGACCTGGACGGGGCCCGGCGGCGCTACGCGCTGCGGCTGCGCGAGCGCTACCTGCGGCTGGACCTGGAGGTGCTGACCCCGCTGTCGGAGCAGGACGAGCACCCGGCGGTGCACCTGCGCGAGGTGTTCGTGCCGCAGCTGGTGCGCTCCGACCCGCCGCCGGTGGAGCTGCCCCGGGAGCTGCTGAAGCGGCTGACCGAGCCGGGCGAGCTGGACCCGGGGCGGCTGCCCCCGGGCGTCGAGCGGGACACCGTGCGCCGGGTCCGCGAGGCGTACCGGCAGCGCCCCGCGGTGCCGGTGCTGCCGCTGCTGTCCGGCCCGGACGGCCACCGGGCGGTGCTGCTGGGCGACCCAGGCTCGGGCAAGTCGACGCTGGCCAGGTTCCTGTGCCTGGCGCTGACCGAGCCGCTGCTCGACCCGGCGGCCGACGTCCCGTCCGAACTGGCGCCGCTGGCCGGCCGGCTGCCGCTGATCGTGGAGCTGCGCCGGTACGCGGACCCGGCCTGGCGCGAGCGCACCTTCGAGGAGTTCCTGGCCCACCTGCACCGCACCGAGGGCCTGGGTCTGCCCGGGGACCTGCTGGCCCGTCAGCTGGCCGAGCACCCGGCGCACACCCTGGTGCTGTTCGACGGCCTGGACGAGCTGTTCGACCCGCAGGTCCGGGAGAGCGCCGCCCGCCGGATCGGGGCGTTCGCCGCCCGCCACCCGCAGGTCCGGGTGCTGGTGACCTCCCGGGTGATCGGCTACCGGCGCGAGCCGCTGGACGCCGCCGGGTTCGGCCACTACACGCTGCAGGACCTCGACACCGGCCAGATCGACGCCTTCGCGGCCCGCTGGTACGCCAACGCCTGCCCGGGCGACCCGGCGGAGGCCCGGCGGCTGCGCCGCCGGGTGACGGCCGCGGTGGCCGGCTCCGCCCCGGTCCGGGACCTGGCGGGCAACCCGCTGATCCTGACCATCCTGGCGATCATCGGCCGCCGCCGGGAGCTGCCCCGGGACCGCCGCTCGGTGTACGAGCACGCGGTGGCGGTGCTGGTCGAGCACTGGGACCCGAGCAAGTACCTGCAGGACCGGCGGGTGGACGGCGGCATGCCGTACCTGGCCTCCGAGGACCGGCTGGAGCTGCTGCGCCTGGTGGCCCGCCGGATGCAGGAGGGCGGCGACGGCATCGCCGGCAACCACGTCCCGGGCCGGGTGCTGCTGGCCTCCTTCGAGCGCTACCTGCGCGAGCGCTACGAGCTGCCCGCCGACCGGGCCGCACCGGCCGCCCGGGCGATGCTGCAGCAGTTCCGGGAGCGCAACTTCATCCTGAGCCGGTTCGGCGGCGAGGTGTACGGCTTCGTCCACCGGGCGTTCCTGGAGTACCTGGCGGCCTCCGACATCGCCCACCGCTTCAACCGGGAGCGCTCGCTGACGGAGGAGCAGCTGCTGGAGGGGGTGTTCGCGGCCCGCTGGCGCGACCCGGCCTGGCGGGAGGTGCTGCTCCTGCTGGCCGGGGAGCTGGACGAGCGGTTCGTCGGCGCGGCGGTGTCCCGGCTGCTGGCCCGGGCCCCGGTGCTGCCGGGCGCGCCGGGGGCGCGGGACGCGGTGCCTCAGTGGCTGGTGCTGGCGGTGCGCTGCCTGGGCGAGGTCCGCAAGCTGGGCCTGGTGACGGCGCAGTCCGAGGCGGTGGTGGACGCCCTGGTGGCGCTGTTCGAGGCGTTCGCCGCGGAGGGCTCGGCCTACCTGCCGGGCGAGACCGCGGAGGCGCTGGACGCGCTGCGCCCGGTGCTGGCCGGGCTGGGCCCGCACTGGGTGGGCCGGGAGCGCTTCCTGCGCTGGTACCTGGTGCACGGGCACCAGCCGGAGCGGGAGTCGCCGACGCCGATCGAGGCGGGCGCGGTGGCGGCCCGGCTGGCCTGCGCGCTGCACCTGAACGCCCCGGACGGCCCGGCGGTGCTGCGTTCCTGGGCCGAGCACGGCTGGTCCCCGGCGCAGCGGGCGGCCGCGTTCGGGGCGCTCGCCGAGGGCTGGCCGGGCGATCCGGACACCGGCGCGTTCGTCCGGGCCCGGGTGGAGCGGGAGGCCGACCCGCTGACCCTGGAGGCCGCGGTGGCGGCGCTCGCCGAGGGCTGGCCGGGCGACCGGGCGACCGGCGCGTTCCTGGCGGCCCGGGTGGCGGACGCCGGGGGCGTGAACCGGCTGAACGAGATGCTGGCGCTCGGCAAGGGCTGGACGGACGACGGCCCGGCGCAGTTGCTGCTGCGGGGCATCGCGGCGGCCGAGGAGCAGCCGGAGCTGCGCGGCCTGGCGGTGTTCGCGCTGACCGTGAACGGGCGGATGGACGGGCCGCTGGCGGCGTTCCTGCGCGAGCGGGTGCGCACCGACCGGGCGCCGGGGGTGCGCCGGATGGCGCTGCAGGCGATCTGCCTGCAGCCGGCCGAGGACCCGGGCAACGCCCCGTTCCTGCACCGGCTGGCCGAGTCGGACCCGGATCCGCAGGTGCGGGTGTCGGCGCTGGCGGGCCTGGCCCGCGGCTGGACGGGCGACCCGCGGGTGGCGGAGTTCCTGCGCCGCCGGATCGCCGAGGACCGCGACCCGCTGGTGCGGCTGCGGGTGCCGCCAGTGCTGGCGCTGCGCTGGGCGGGCGACCCGCAGGTGGCCCGGCAGTTGCGCGAGCTGGCGGTCGGGGACGCCCTGCCGGACGTCCGGGCGGGCGCGCTGGCGCTGCTCGGGCAGGTCGGGGCGGGCGATCCGGAGGTGGCGGCGTTCCTGCGCGAGCGGGCGGAGCAGGAGGGGCCGGGCCGGGCGGCGGCCACCGGCGAGCTGGCCGCGCACTTCGCGGACGACCCGGAGCTGGGGGCGTTCGTCCGCGACCGGGCCCGGAGCGCGTCGGACCCGCTGGTGCGGGCCGCGGTGCTGACCGCCCTGGCGAACCGTCAGGACCCGGGCCCGGCGGCCCGGGCGCTGTTCCTGGAGCGGGCGTCCGCCGACCCGGACCGGCGGGTGCGGGAGGTGGCGCTGGCCGCGGTGGTGCGCTGCCACGACGGGGAGCAGCGGGCCGCCGCGCTGCTGCTGGAGCGGGTGGCGGGGCTGCGCGACGCGGACGTGCGGCTGTCGGTGCTGCGCGCGCTGCTGGCGCACCGGCCGGACGACCCCGCGGTGCGGGCGCTGCTGCGGGAGCGGGCGGAGCGGGACGCCTCGGGCCCGATCCGGGCGGTGGCCCTGCACGCGCTGGCCCGGGCCGGGACGGACGGGGCCGGCGACGGGGCGGACGGGGTCGGCGACGGGACGGTGGCCGAACTGCTGCGCGGACGCGCCGTCGCGGACCCGGACCCGCTGCCGCGCCGGGTGGCGCTGCGGGCGCTGGGCGGCTCCCCGGACCGGGCGGCGGTCGAACTGCTGCGCTGGCGCGCGGTGGAGGACCCGGACGAGGGGGTGCGGATCGCGGCGCTGCGGGCGCTGGCGTTCGGCGCCCCGGGGGCCGCGACGGCCGCCCTGCTGGCGGCCCGGGCCCGGGCCGAGCTGGTGCCGGCGGCGGCCGCGGAGGCGGCCCGGCTGCTGGCGGCGGGGGAAGGGGCGGGAGCGGGAGCGGGAACGGCGAAGGGCTCCGCGCTCCGGGGCGGTTGACCACCGTGCCCTGGGGAGTGCGGAGCCCGGCCGGAACCTCTCGGTCCGCGGTGGGGGCGGCAGCTCCGGGGGGGACGAGCTGCCGCCCCGGGCGGAGGTCCCACAACCGGGTGCCGCGTCGGGGGGAAGCCGCGGCACCCGGTCCCACAGCGGGGACCTCCGGATCGCCGTACCGGGGATTCCTGCCAGATCCTCGGTACATCAACCATCCTGCCGCGCCGCCCCGGTGGACACATCCGGAGAAAGCCCCGTCCGCGCGGGACCTTCGTCCCAGCGGGTGAACGCGCCCCTCACCCGTTGCGCCGTCCGGTGGATAAGCTGCCGGGTGGCAGGGCCGCACGGGGAGAGGAAGGCGGCCCGACTCAGGGAGGCAGGCGCGTTCGATGGCTCAGGCGAAGAAGGTGGCCATGTGGATCCTGGTCGTCTTCGTCATCTACACGATCATCACCTCACCGGAGCGCTCCGCGGACCTGGTGAAGTCCGGCTTCGTCGGCATCTCGGACGCCGCCAAGGCGGTGGGGTCGTTCATGACCGGACTGGTGCGCTGAGCCGCCGCCGAGCCCTAGTACGGTGGCGGGGTTCGTCCTTCGGGGGGCGCTCCCCGGAACGGGCACGCCCTCCCCCCACCCGCGAGGAGCGGCATCGTGATCCGGCACCTGGTCCTGTTCAAGCTCAACGAAGGCGTCACCAAGGACGACCCGCGGGCCGTCGCGGGCGCCGCGGCGTTCGCGGAGCTCGGCGCGCTGGTCCCCGAGCTGCGCGAGTGGGAGTGCGGCTGGAACTTCACCGACCGGGACATCGCCCGGGACTTCGCGATCAACAGCCTGGTCGAGGACCGCGAGGCACTGGCCGCGTACCTCGGCCACCCGGCCCACCAGGCCGCCGCCGCGCAGTGGCGCGAGTTCGCCACCTGGGTGATCGCCGACCTGGAGGTCTGACCCTCCCGCGACACCCCTCGTACACGCACGACCCGGCGGCCCCCGCCCTCCGCCCGCGGGCGGGGAGCCATGCACACTCCGCCGAATGCTGGACGGTCCGTCAACACGCCTCCGTCGGGTACTTGCCCGGCCACAGAGCCACTTGTGATGCTATGACCGGTTTTGCCGGAATTTGGCGAGGTGGTTCTCAAGGGAGGGTGAGGTGTCCGTGCGGACGCAGCAGGGCAGTGCGCCCGAGGACCGGGTCGAGGAGCCGCCGGACCCGGTCGAACTGGCCTCCCGCCGCCCCGGCGCGCGCGGCGCGGTGGACGTCCGCACCCTCACCCGGGTGCTGTTCGAACGGCTCGCCGAACTGCCGCCGGACGCACCCGAGCGGGTCCGGGTCCGCTCCGCCCTGATCGAGGTCAACATCCCGCTGGTCCGCTACGCCGCCACCCGGTTCCGCAGCCGCAGCGAACCGATGGAGGACATCGTCCAGGTCGGCACCATCGGCCTGATCAACGCGATCGACCGCTTCGACCCCGAGCGCGGCGTCCAGTTCCCCACCTACGCGCTGCCGACCATCCTCGGCGAGATCAAGCGCTACTTCCGCGACAACGTCCGCACCATGCACGTCCCGCGCCGCCTCCAGGAGCTCTGGGTCCAGGTCAGCGGCGCCATGGAGGAGTTGACGGTCACCCACGGCCGGGTCCCCAAGGTCCCCGAGATCGCCGCCAACCTGCGCATCCCCGAGGAGGACGTCCGGGCCTGCCTGGACGCCGGCCGCGCCTACAACGCCGCCTCCCTGGAGGCCGCCCAGGAGCACGAGGGCGGCCTCGCCCTGCTCGACCGGCTCGGCTACGAGGACTCCGCCCTCACCGACGTCGAGCACCGCGACATGGTCCGCCACCTGCTGGTCCAGCTCCCCGAACGGGAGCGGCGGATCATCATGCTGCGGTTCTTCGCCAACCTCACCCAGTCGCAGATCTCCACCGAACTCGGCATGTCCCAGATGCACGTCTCCCGGCTGCTGTCCCGGATCCTGTCCCGGCTGCGCACCGGGAACTCCTGGGAGGAGTGAGTCGCCTCCTGTTTCCCCGCGTCACCGGCGGGTGACGAGTCGAGACGTTCGGGTTTGCCGGGGCCGGTGGGCCGGTATTGAGGAGTCAGACCCGTCAGCCGGGAACCACTGTGCGGTGGCGCCCGTTCGACAGACAGTCACGAGGGGGTGGGCGCGTGTTCACAGAACCTGGCAGTGCGGTCATCGAAGTCGAAACCCAGGCCGAAGCCGTCGTCGTATCGATCCCGGCCCAGGCCGGTCCCGCCGAGGCCCCCGACCGGGCCCTCGACACCCGCACGCTGTCGCGCGCGCTGTTCCGCCGGCTCGCCGGGCTGGAGTCCGGCAGCGCCGAGCACGCCTACGTGCGGGACACCCTGATCGAGCTCAACCTGCCGCTGGTCCGGTACGCCTCCGCGCGCTTCCGCAGCCGCAACGAGCCGATGGAGGACATCGTCCAGGTCGGCACCATCGGCCTGATCAAGGCCATCGACCGCTTCGACCCGGACCGCGGCGTCGAGTTCCCGACCTTCGCCATGCCCACCGTGGTCGGCGAGATCAAGCGCTTCTTCCGGGACACCAGCTGGTCCGTGCGCGTCCCGCGCCGCCTCCAGGAGCTCCGCCTGGCCCTCACCAAGGCCGGCGACGAGCTCTCCCAGCGGCTCGACCGCTCCCCCACCGTCCCCGAACTCGCCGCCTACCTCGGCGTCTCCGAGGACGACGTGGTCGAGGGCCTCGCCGTCGGCAACGCGTACACCGCCAGCTCGCTCGACTCCACCCCCGCGGAGGACGACGGCGGCGACGGCCCGCTCGCCGACCGCCTCGGCTACGAGGACCTCGCCCTCGAAGGCGTCGAGTACCGCGAGTCGCTCAAGCCGCTGCTCGCCAAGCTCCCGCCCCGCGAGCGCCGGATCATCATGCTGCGCTTCTTCGGGAACCTGACGCAGTCCCAGATCGGCGAGGAGATCGGCATCTCCCAGATGCACGTCTCCCGGCTGCTCACCAAGACGCTCGCTCACCTCCGCGAGGGCCTCACGGCGGAGTGAGCGGGGCCGGCGGGCCTGGTCAGACCGTGCAGGCCCGCCGCAGCCGCAGCAGGTGCTCCTCGGTCAGCCCCAGTCCGTCCTGCCAGAAGTGCTCGAAGCCCGACCAGCCGAGGGCCAGCTCCTCGAACGCGGCCTCCAGGTAGACCGCCTCCGCCCGGGCCAGCGGCCGTATCAGCGGGTCCACCCGGGCGATCAGGGCGGCCGCCCGCTCGTTGGTGAGCAGGTAGTCCGCCAGGACGCTCTCCCGGTCCACGCCGAGGGCGGTGAGCAGCAGGGCAGCCGTCCAGCCGGTGCGGTCCTTGCCGGCCGTGCAGTGGAAGAGCAGCGGCGCGCCGTCCGCCTCGGCGGCCAGCCGCAGGACGGCGGCGAAGCGGGAGCGGGCGACCGGGTCGGTGACGAACCAGCGGTACATCGAGACCATCATCGCGGTGCCCCGCCCGTCGCCGAGGACCGCGTGCATCGCCACCGGGTCGGCGCCGCCGCCCAGCACCCGGCGCAGCTCCACGTACAGGTCGAAGTCCTCGGAGAACACCGGCAGGTGGTGCAGGGTCGGCCCGAGGCCGTCGAGCGCCGGGACGGTGAGCGGCTGCGCCGCGTCCGCCGGCAGCAGTGCCGGGGGCAGCCCGGGGACGAGGTCGGCGCCCAGGTGGCGCACCTCGTCGAGGCTGCGCAGGTCCACCACGTGGCGCAGCCCGATCGCACCGAGCAGCGCCCGGTCGCCCTCGCCGAGCCGGCTGAGCGCCTCGGTGCGCAGCAGCGCGCCGCCGCGCACGGTGCGGCCGTCCGCAGTGCGGTAGCCGCCCAGGTCGCGGGCGTTGACCGCGGCGGCCAGGCCGAGGCTCCTGGCGGTCTCGGTGGACGGCGCGGTCACGGGTGCCTCCTGGCGGCGGTGCGGCGGACCCGGACAGTGTAGAGGCGCGCCCGACGGCGGGACCGCCCGGACGTCCGGTCGGCCCCGTGCGGGCGGGCGCGCGGAGTGCTACTTGACGGCCAGCCAGATCACGCCGGCGATGACCACCAGGGCCACGATCGCGCCGATGACGATCACCGGGGTGCGGCTCGACGAGGAGCTGCTGCTGCCGTAGGTGGTGACGGTGCCCGGGGCCTGCGCGGCCGGGGCCTCGTCGACGAACGCCCGGAACATCTGGGTCGAGCCGGCGGGGTCGTAGTCGTTGTCAGCCATGGAACGGGACTCTAGCCGCCCCGGGCCGCCCCCCGACACCCCGGTCCCCGTCCCGGAACGGGTCTGCACGGACCCCTCACCCCGGACGGGCCGGGCGTGGACGCACGGCCCGGCGGAATCAAGCCCGACCCGAACGGGTTGTCTCCGGTCATGACCAACAGTGACGCCCCCCGGGTGACCCTCGGCCCCTCCGACCTCGCCGTCTCCCCGCTGTCCCTCGGCGGCAACGTGTTCGGCTGGACGGCCGACGCCGAGCAGTCCTTCGCCGTGCTCGACGCCTACGCGGCGGCCGGCGGCAACTTCATCGACACCGCGGACGTCTACTCGAACTGGGCGCCGGGCAACTCCGGCGGCGAGTCGGAGACCGTGATCGGCGACTGGCTGCGCAGCCGCGGCAACCGCGAGCGGATCGTGGTCGCCACCAAGGTCGGCATGCTGCCGGGCCTGGACAACCTGCGGCCGAAGACCATCCGGCAGGGCGCCGAGGCGTCGCTGCGCCGGCTCGGCGTGGAGCGGATCGACCTGTTCTACACGCACAAGGACGACCCGGACACCCCGGTCGAGGAGATCGTCGGCGCGCTGGACGCACTGGTCCGCGAGGGCAAGGTGCGCGAGGTCGCCGCGTCCAACATCGGCCCGGAGCGGCTCGCCGCCTCGCTGGAGTTCGCCGCCCGCGAGGGCCTGGCCAAGTACGTCGCGGTGCAGCCGCACTACAACCTGGTCTCCCGCGACACCTACGAGGGCCCGCTGGCGGACGTCGTCGCCGAGCACGGCCTGTCCGTCGTCCCGTACTTCGCCCTCGCCGCGGGCTTCCTGACCGGCAAGTACCGTCCGGGCGCCGTCGTCGACTCCGCCCGGTCCCAGGGCGCCGCCAAGTACCTGGACGACCCGCGCGGCCCGCGGGTGCTCGCCGCCCTGGACCAGGTCGCCGGGGCGCACGGCGTGCAGGTCGCCACGGTGGCGCTGGCCTGGCTGGCCGCGCAGCCGACGGTGGCGGCCCCGCTGGCCAGCGCCCGCACCGTCGAGCAGCTGCCGCCGCTGCTGGCCGCCGCCGCGCTGGAGCTGACCGAGGCGGAGCTCAAGCTGCTCTCCGAAGCCTCCGCCTGACCGTCCCCGGCAGCACGACGGCGCCCCTCCCGCCGCACTGCGGGAGGGGCGCCGTCGTTCCCGGGCCGCCGTCAGGGGCGGCCGAAGAAGTCCGGGTAGTAACCGCTGTTGAGGCGGGAGACCCGGACGTCCTTGCCGGGGCGCGGGGCTTCCACGTACGTCCCGTCACCGAGGTAGATGGCCACGTGGTGGATGCCGGAGACCCGGCCGTTGTTGGACCAGAACACCAGGTCGCCGCGCTGGAGCTGCCCGGAGCCGATCGGGGTGGCGGCCCGGTACTGGTCGTCGGCGACCCGCGGGGTGGAGACCCCGGCCCGGCGGAACGCCTGCTGGACCAGGCCCGAGCAGTCGAACCCGTTCGGCCCGTTGCCGCCCCACACGTACGGCTTGCCGACCTGCGCCAGCGCGTAGGTCACCGCCGCCTCGACCCCGCTCGCGGCGCCCTGCCCGGCCGACTGCCCCGCCGACTGCCCGGAGGAGCCGCGGTCGCCGGTCCGCTCCACGTAGACGTCGTGGTGGCTGGTGTAGCGCCACTGGCCGGCCTCGTTCTTGAACCAGTAGACCTTGCCGTCCCACCCCTGCCGGATCCCTCCGGAGGACTGCGCGGGCTGCTGCGGGCGGGCCTGCGGCTCCGCGCTCCCCGAACCGCCGGTGCGGGCGAGGTAGACGTCGTACCACTTGGTGTAGCGCCACTGGCCGGCCTCGTTCTTGAACCAGTAGACCTTGCCGTCCCAGCCGGGGCCGGACGGCGCGGGCATCGCCTGCGCGGTGGTCGCACCGACCCCGAGGCCGACCGCTCCCACCCCCGCCAGCACCGTGGTGGCCAGGCAGGCCGACCGCACGGCGCGGTGTATTCGGCCCGGCCGCTCGGCCGCGGCGGACCCGCCGGTGCGGGCCGCCGGCCGGGCGCACGCGGCGCACCGGCAGGCTGACGCACCGTCGGATTCGGCGAAGCCCAGCAGCGGGGCCCCGGAGAAGTCCGGGAGGTCGGCGGGGTCGGTGGATATCGAGGCGAGCGCGGTCGTCACGCGGGCCTCCCTTCCTTGCGGTTCGGGCGGGCTGCCGGGGCGGGCACCGAAGCGGTGACCCCGGCCGGGGCGACGAACGCGACCAGCAACTGCTCCATCAGGGCGCTGCGCGCGCTGTCGTCCAGTTCGTGGGCGGTGGCGCGCTCCAGGCGCCGCACCGCGAGGGCCGCGGCCTCCACCGCGTCGTCCACCAGGACGGTCCGCAGCCCGGCGTCCAGGTCCGCGAGCCGGCGGCGGCGCATCGACTCGGCGACCTCCGGCGCGTAGTCCAGGGCCAGCGGCTGCACCGAGTACACCTCGACCCCGGCCGGGGCGGTCTCGGCGGCCAGCGCCCGGGTCAGCTCGTCGGCGAACCACTGGCCGTCGCGCAGCGCGGGCCCCGGCGCGGAGTTCGAGTCGCACGGCAGCAGGGAGGCGGTTCGGGTGAGGACGGCCTGCACCTGCTCGCGCAGATACGTTTCGTGATCGGCGATGCCCAGCGTCACCCGCGCGGTGTCCTTGACCCGCCACACGATCAGCAGCCGCACCACCAGCGGCGTCCCGGCCCGGTCGGTGACCCGCACCGGCTCGCTGCGCCAGTGCCGCAGCCGGACGTCCACCCGGTGGCGGCGCAGCATCGGGTTCACCCAGAGCAGGCCGGTGCGGCGGACGGTGCCCCGGTAGCGGCCCCAGCGGGTCAGCACCCGGGTCTCGCCGCCCGGGTTGGACAGCAGGCCGCCGAGCGCGGCCAGCACCGCCAGCCCGATCCCGCTGACCGCGGCGAGCGTCCCGTCGCCGACCTCGGCCCGGCCGCTCGCCCTCGCCGCCGCGCCGCGCAGGTCGGGCACCCCCGGCAGGTCGGGCAGCACCCCGGCCCGGGCCAGCACCAGCAGCGCCCCGGCCGTCCCGGCCAGCAGCACCAGCAGCGGCAGCCAGCCGGGCAGGGCGAACGCGCGCCGCTCGCGCAACGACTGGTCCGCGCGCGGCGGTCGGCGGTGGGTCGCGGCGTCCGCGACCGTCGGGTGCGCCGCCTGCCGCTGCGCGGTGGCCGCGCTGAGCCGGCGCAGCCCGGGGGCGGCGGGCGCGGGGGCGGCGGTTTCCCTGCCGTCGGGTTCGACGGTGCCGCGCGGCCCGGGCGGGAACGCGGACGGCTCGTCCGCGCCGACCGGCAGCAGGGCGACGGCCTCGGCGGCCGCGCCCACCACCGGGATCGGCTGAGTAGCCGGGCCCCGGTCGAGGGCGTCCTCGGCCGGGGCGGCCGTGATCAGCGGCTTGGTCACCGCCTTGGCGACCGCCTTGGTGAGTTGGGTCGCACCGACCGGGGGTTCGGGTGCGGCGGGGGGCCGGGAGTTGGGTCGCGGCGAGGAGTCGCGGGTGACGTCCATGCACGTGTCCTAAGGGTCAGAGTGTCGCGCAACGGGCGGCCCGGATCTGACGGGCAGTGCCAGACTCAGGCTAGGTTGATAAGTCATCAAATGCGACATTTACCAGGCAGTGTGTCGATTTGTCCGCTATGCGGGTGCGAGTCGGCCCGCCCGCCCTGAACTGCGGGAACGAGCGGGCCGACCGGGAACGGGGACCGATCGAACGGTCCGTCAACGGCGCCGGGTGCCACTCCCCCGGCCGAACACCCGGCGGGTCAGCAGCCCGACCGCCGCCGCGATCAGCAGCGCCCCGCAGGCCAGCCCGCGCCACCCGGTGGCCGCCGCCCGGTGCGCCGCCGCCACCGCGTCCGGCGGCGGAGCGGCCGGCGTCCGCGACTGCGCGGCCGCCTCCGCCGGAGCCTCCGCCCCGGGCTCGGCGGCGGGCTCCGCCGCGACGTCGTCCGTCGCCGCGCCTTGCGCCGCAGCACCGTTCGCCGCGGCCGGAGCGGACGACCCCGCGACGGGTGACGGAGCGGCGGACAGCACCGTCGCGGCGGCCGAAGCCTTCCGGGTCGCCGTCGGCACCACCGGCGACGGCGTGCCGACCGGCGGCGTCGCGATCGGCGGGCTCGTGATGGGCGGGCGCGTGGTCGCGGGCGCCGACCGGGTCGGCGTGGCCGTCCCGGGCACCACCTGCCGCGCCGGCACCCCGGGCGGTGCCGGCTCCGGCGCGGCCCGCCCGTCCACCGGCTCGACCGCCGACGGCGGCTCCGGCGTCCCGGGTGCCTCCGGCGCGGGCGGCACCGCGGGCGACGGTGCGACCGGGGGCAACGGGCTCGGCACGTCGGCCGGCTGATCCCCCGTCGGAGCGGGCGCCACCGGCACCACGACCGGCAGCACCTCCGACGGCACCGGCAGCGTCAACGCGGGCTCGACCGAGGCGTCCGCGGCGGACGGCACGACCGAGGGGGACGGCGACCCACTCACCGACGCACCCGCCGACACCGACGCGGACGGCACGACCGAGGGAGACGGCGACGCACTCACCGACGCGGACGGCGCGGGTTCGGGCGTGGACCCGGGCACCGGGCTGACGGCCGCACCGCCCTGCCCACCCGCCGGCGGCACCACGACCGGCAGCAACTCCGGCGGCACCGGCACCGTCACCTCCGGCTCCACCGGAGACGGCGGCACCGGGGGCGCGACCGACGGAACGGGGCTCGCCGACGCACCGGAGGCCGAAGCGGACGCGGCCGCCGACGCGGACGGCGAAGCGGACACGCCCGGGCCCGGACTCGCGCTCCCGGCCGCCCCGCTCTGCCCACCCGTGGACGGCACCGGCACGGTCGCCGACGACTCCACCGAGGGGGCAGCGCTCGACGACGCCCCGGACGGGCTCGG
Organism: Kitasatospora sp. NPDC004272; assembly: GCF_053603035.1. Taxonomy (NCBI): domain Bacteria; kingdom Bacillati; phylum Actinomycetota; class Actinomycetes; order Kitasatosporales; family Streptomycetaceae; genus Kitasatospora; species Kitasatospora sp. NPDC004272. The sequence goes on from NZ_JBSGET010000010.1 coordinate 82,634, forward strand.
GCTCGCGTCAGCACCCGCGCTCGGGCTGGGACTCGGCACACCGCCCTGGTCACCCGTCGGCGGCACCACGACCGGCAGCAACTCCGGCGGCACCGGCACCGTCACCTCCGGCTCCGCCGGGGACGGCGGGGACGGCGGCACCGACGGCACCTCGGGCACGGAAACCGACGCCGACCCGGACGGGCTCGGGCTCGCGTCAGCGCTCGCGCTCGCACTCGCACTCGCACTCGCCGTGCCACTCGCACTCGGGCCGGAACTCACCGTCGCGCTCGGGCTCGCGTCAGCACTCGGGCTCGGGCTCCCCCCGTCCGGTGTCGCGGCGGTGCGGACCGCCACCGGATCGCCCGGGGTGCCGTTGCCCGCGGGGTCGGTCGCGGTGGGGAGGAGGGTGAGGTCGCCGGTGGCGAGGTCGCGGGCGGGGGTGCAGGACCAGGTGCCGTCGGGGGCGGTGACGGCGCTGCAGACGGTGGTGCGTTCGTCGCCGTGGCCGGTCGCGGCGGTGACGGTGACGGTGGTGCCGGGTTCGGCGCGGCCGGAGAGCTTGGGGCGGGCGGTGTGCAGGAGTTCGCCGCTGCCGGGGGTGGTGAGCTGCGGGCGGTCGGGGGCGGTGGTGTCGACGGTGAGCGTGACCGTCTTGCCGTCCGAGCGGTTGCCCGCGCCGTCGTCGGCGTGCGGGGTGAGCCGGTAGCCGCCGTCGGCGAGGTTCTCGACCGGCAGGCAGGACCAGGTGCCGTCGGCGGCGACCGCGGTGGAGCAGAGTTCGCCGCCGCTCCGGTCGGGGGCGTCCGCGGTGACGGTGACGGTGGAGCCGGGTTCGCCGAGGCCGGTGAGCAGCAGGCCGGGGTCGTTGGTGTAGGCGGGCAGGGTGAGCACGGGGGCGGTGGGGGGCGTGGTCCTGACGGTCAGGCGGAACTCGTCGCCGCGCAGCACCATGCCGCTGCGGGTGGTCTCCACCGGGACGAGGGTGTGGGTGCCCTCGGCCAGGGCCTGGTCGGGGCGGCAGGTCCACGAGCCGTCGTTGCCGGCCTTGGCGGTGCACAGGGTGGTGCCGTTCTCCTGGACGGCGACGGCCGCTCCGGGGACCGCGCCGTCGCCGCGGAACTCGGGGCGGGTCTCCCGGGTGGTGCTGCCGGGAATGGGGAGGCCGACCTGGGGCTTGGCGGCGCCGATCGAGATGCCGGTCTTCTGGTCGACGACCTGCCCGGAGTCGGCGAAGCCGCCGGGGGCGACGAGTTGGGAGCCGTTGCGGGCCAGCCGCAGCCGGACCCAGGTGTCGCCGCTGGTGGCCCCGGCCGGGACCTGCCACTCCAGGGCGGCGCGGTCCGCCCCGGCGGGCACCTCGGCCTGGACCCGCTCCAGCGGGTCGAAGCGGCCGTTGTGGTCGAAGTCGATCCAGCCGGCCAGCACGGCGGGGGCGTCGCCGGCGTTCACCGGCACGTCCAGGTGGTAGTAGCGGCCGACGGCGGTCTCGGCGGGGAAGGACAGCGTCGGGTCGGCGCCCTGGTACTCGGCGCGGCCGGGCTGGAGCAGCGGCGGGGGCGGGCTGGCCCAGGGGCTGCGGCGGCTCTCGCCGCCGTCGACCTCCACGCTGGGGGCGACCGGGCCGGCGTCGGGGGACGGCGGCGGCGGGGCCGCGGGCGGGCCGGGCAGCAGCGGCTCCTCGACGGACTGGGCGAGGCCGGTGCGGGCCCGGGTCGCCGAGGTGGCGGCGTCCTGCCCGAGGAAGAGGTCGGACACCAGGTGGGAGACGTTCCCGTACGCCTGCGGGGCGCTGCCGAGGCCCTCGTCGAGGGTGACGGTGTACGCCTGGCGGGGCGGGGCGGGCGGGGTGGTGGAGCCGTTCTCGGCGGTGGAGCGCTGCTCGACGCGCAGCGACACGGTGGAGACGGTGCCGGCCAGTTCGAGGGTGCCGGAGCCGTCGGCCGGGCCGGCGGGGCCGCTGTCGGGGCCGGGGGCGAGTTCGCCGGAGCCGACCGTCCAGCCCTGCCAGCCGGTGCGGCCGACCAGGGCGGGGGCGGCGGGGCTGCCGCCGGTGACGGTCAGCCGGGTGCCGGTGGTGGTGCTGCCGTCCTTCGAAGTGGCGGTGCCCGCGAGGCCGCTGACGTGCAGTCGGGGATTGCGGACCGGGCGGGAGAAGGAGAGCTGGAGGGTGCCGAGGGTGTGCCAGGAGCCGTCGGCGCGGGGGCGGCGCTCGGCGGCCAGGAAGGTCTCGGCGGGGTCGCCGGGGCGGATGCCGTCGGTGTAGGGGCTGCCGCTGCCGCCGGGGAGGTCGGCGAGCTTGCCGGGGGCGGTGTCGACGCTCACGCCGGGGACGGCCGCGTAGTCGAACTGGACGGCGAGGCCGGAGGGCAGCACGGCGCGCCGCTCGGCGGACCAGGCGTCCGGGGTCTGCTGGGCGGCGGTCGGCGGGGCGAGGGCGCCGGTGAGCAGGCCGGTGGCGATCAGGACGGCGGTGCGGCGGCCGATGCCGGGCCGCGGCCGTTCACCGTCGGCCGGGCGGGCGTCGGGGGCCGGGGCCCGGTGGGGGGACTGTCGGCACATCCGGCTCTCCTCTCGGTGTCGTCGGCCGCCGGAATCGCGGTCCGACCGCCATGCACCCGAATGCTCATGACGATCCGACAAAAGGGAATCACGATCTGGTTTCGGTCATACCGCGACACCTGGTCATTTCATCCGACACCACCCGATTGGTGGCCACTCGGTCGCAGCATCGGGATACCCACCCGACTCACCGTCAACTCCCATGAAAAGGCATCAATCGGACGCTACTGCCCAGTTGTTGACCACCGGTCACGCTTCCCTGTTCGGATTGATGGGTTTATCAGTAGAGTCGGCGGGCGTGACGATCGATCCCACTCTCATCAAGACCAGCTTCGCCGCCGTCGAGCCGCACGGCAGCGAGGTCACCGCCTACTTCTACGCGCACCTGTTCGAGCACCACCCGGACGTGCGCAAGCTCTTCGCCGAGCACATGAACGAGCAGCAGGACCGCCTCTGGGCCGCCATCGGCACCCTGGTCAACAGGCTCGACGACACCGACACCGTGGTGAACGTGCTCCAGGGCCTCGGCCGCCGGCACGTCGGCTACGGCGCCCTCCCCGAGCACTTCCCGGCCGTCGGCGCCAGCCTGCTCGCCTCCCTCGCGCACTTCGCGGGCGACGCCTGGACCCCGGAGATCGAGGCCTCGTGGACGGCGCTCTACGGCGTCATCACGGATGTCATGAGCGCGGCAATGGCCGAAGAGACCACGGGCTGAGAGCCCCCCGGTGCCCTTCGACCCCGCGGTCATCCGCGCCAGCTTCGCCGTCGTCGAGCGCCGCGCCGATCAGCTGACCAAGTTCTTCTACGCCCACCTGTTCACCAACAACCCCGGTGTCGAAGAGCTCTTCCCGGCCAGGCTCGCCGAACAGCGCGACCGCCTGTTCGCCGCGCTCACCCAGCTCGTGGTGCGGCTGGAGGAGCCGGAGAAGCTCACCGGCTACCTGGCGGCACTCGGGCGCGACCACCGGAAGTTCCAGGCCGCGCCCGAGCACTACCCCGCCGTCGGCGCCAGTCTGATCGCCGCGCTCAAGCACTTCTCCGGCCACTACTGGACCCCCGAGATCGAGAAGGCCTGGCTGGAGGCGTACACCGTCATCTCGCAGGCCATGATCGACGCCGCCGCGGCCGTCCCCGAGTCCACCCCGCGCTGGTGGGACGCCGAGGTCGTCGGCCACCGCCGCGCCGCCCCCGACCTCGCGGTGCTCACCCTGCGGCCCGACCGGCCGTACCCGTACACCGCGGGCCAGTACCTGACGGTCTGCTCCGACCGTCGCCCGCAGGTCTGGCGGCCCTACTCCGTCGCCTGCGCCCCGCGTCCCGACCACACCCTGGAACTGCACGTCCGCCGGGTCCCCGACGGGCTGCTGTCCACCGCGCTGGTTGACGAGGTCCGGCGCGGCGAGCGCGTCCGGCTCGGGCCGCCGCTCGGCGAGGCGGTGCTCGACCCGCACTCCGAGCGGCCGCTGCTGATGGTCGCCGCCGGCACCGGCTGGGCCCCGGTCAAGGCCCTGCTGGAACGGCTCGCCCAGGACGGCGGACGGCCCGCCACGGTCTTCGTCGCCGCCCGCGGGGACGAGGACCAGTACGACCTGGACGCCGTGCACGACCTGGTCAAGGAGCACGCCTGGCTGCACGCCGTGCTCTCCGCGCCCGAGCGCGGCGCCTCCCGCAGCGAGGCCGCCCGGCTGCTGCGCGAGGGCCTGGCCGGGTACGGGGACTGCTCCGGCCACGACGTCCACCTGGCCGGGCCGCCCGACCTGGTCCCCGCCGTCCGCGCCCAACTCCTGCAGCAGGGCGCCGAGTCCGAGCACGTCCGGCACGACCCCGTCACGGCCAGCTTCAACCGCAGCCGCCCGCTCACCCCCGCGGAGTGGTTCCTGGAGGAACGCGACGTGCCCTGGATCAACCGGACCGAACTCGGCTGACGCCGGCCCTGCCGCCCCCCGACCACCACAACGGGGGGCGGCAGGGCCGGCGACACCCGCTCCGGCTGCCCGGGAACGACGAAGGCCCCGGGCGGGAACCCGGGGCCTTCGGCTGGTGCGCTCAGCAGGATTCGAACCTGCAACCTCTTGATCCGTAGTCAAGTGCTCTATCCGTTGAGCTATGAGCGCTCGGACGGCCCCTTGCGGAACCGCGAGCGGAGTTTGGTGCGCTCAGCAGGATTCGAACCTGCAACCTCTTGATCCGTAGTCAAGTGCTCTATCCGTTGAGCTATGAGCGCTCGCCCCGGCGGACTGGCCTCCTGGGCGGTGCGGGGACAACATTACATGACCGTCGACCTGGGGCGAAATCGATTGCCACCGGCCCCGTCCGGCCCCGTCAAGGGCACCGCCGGGGGAAGCCCGGGTGAACATTCGGCCGAACGTCCGGCGGCCGCCCCGGCCCCGGACCGGCCGCCCCGGACAACGCAGGAGCCCCGCCGGTCAGTGACCGACGGGGCTCCCGGTGAGCGGAGGCGGAGGGATTTGAACCCTCGATGGGCGGTAAAACCCAAACCGCATTAGCAGTGCGGCGCCATAGACCGGACTAGGCGACGCCTCCAACACCCGGACCGCGACCGGTACTCCGGCTGCGTTCCGTGCGACTGCGATGATGCCACAGCCAACGGCCCCGGCACCAACCACCACAACGATACTGGCCGGGTCGTCCACGGCGCAAAGAAGAATGAGATACTTCCCTCTCCGAGGAGAGCCAGAGCCGCCCGTCGCAGCGGCGGCCCGAAGCCGTGAGGAGACCTGTCGACGTGAGCAGCAGGCCGACCCGAGGCGCTGCTCGCCTCGCCGCGATACTCGATGCACTGCCCGAACCGCTGCTGCTGGTGAACAGCAACGGCACCGTGGTCGACGTCAACAAGGCCGCCGTGGAGAGCCTGCAGGCACCCGGCACCTCGTTGGTCGGCATGGGCGTGCTGGACCTGCTGCCGGAGTTCGACCCCAGTCGGATCCCGGGTTCAATGCGGCCCCCCGCGAGCGAGACCGAGAGCCTTGACCGACCGGTCCGAATGACCGCCCGCCGCACCGACGGCACCGCCTTCACCGTCGAGGTGTCCGGCAACGACTTCACCGACGAGGGCGGCGGGGAGGCGCACGGCTTCCTGTCCTTCAGCACCAACGACCGGGACCTGCTGCTGCTCCTGGTCCGCGACATGTCGGACCGGCTCGGCGTGGAGTCCGAACTCCGCCGCCAGCACAAGCAGACCGAGATGATCCTGCGGGCCGCCGCCGAGGGCGTCCTCGGCGTCGACCTGGAGGGCCGCGTGGTGCTGGTCAACCCGGCCGCCGCGCACATCCTGGACTTCCGGGCCAGCGAGCTCGGCGGCCGCGAGCTGCACCCGCTGATCCAGCACTCGCAGCCCGACGGCAGCCCGCTGGCCGCCGAGAGCTCCGCGCTGGTGGACACCCTGCACTCCGGCCGCAAGCACCGGATCCGCAACACCGTGCTGTGGCGCAAGGACGGCCGCCCGGTCACCGTCGACCTGACCACCGCCCCGGTCCGGGACGGCGAGCAGCTGGTCGGCGCGGTGATGACCTTCACCGACCGCACCCACGAACTCGCCCTCGCCGCCCGCAACGAGCACCTCACCGCCGTCCTGGAGTCCGAACTCGGCGGGGCGCTCACCGCGCTGCACGGCCGGATCGACGCGCTCGCCGCCGACCCGGCCGGCCAGCTGTGGCCCGAGGCCAACTGGACGCTGCGCCGGCTCGCCGACGAGTGCCGCCGGTTCGGGAAGCTGATCGACGGCGTGCTGGAGCACCAGCGCTTCGAGGACGCCGCCGACCGCGGCAAGGCGTCCCTGGAACGCGAGCGGATCGGCCTGGACGAGGTCGTGCAGCTCGCCGTCGACCGCGCCGGGGAACTGGTCGGGCCCGGCCGGGTCCGCTACTCGGTGCACGCCGCCGCCGTGAAGGTGCTCGCCGACCGCGAGCGGCTCGCCCGGGCACTCGCCCACCTGGTCGCCGACGTCAGCGGCGTCACGCCCGCCCCCGAGCCCGCCCGGGCCGAGGGCGAGGCCGCCCCCGCCGGGGTGCCGTTCGCCGGGCCCGCGCCGGCCGGCGAGCAGCCCCCGATGGTGGTGCTGGCCGCCGCCCGGCGCGGCGACGTGGCCCGGGTCGAGGTGCGCGGCCCCGCCCGCAGCTCCAGCAGCGTCCACCTGCCGATCGCCCGCGCCGCGGTCGAGCGGCACGGCGGCGTGCTGCAGCGCCACGACCTGCCCGCCGGGGCCGGCGCCACCTACGTGGTGGAACTGCCGCTCGACCCCGACGGCGACGCGTCCGGCGGGCCGGACAAGCAGCAGCACGTCCCCAAGGACTCCGACACCGCGATGATCCCGGACCTGCCGGGACAGGCCGCGCCGGTCGAACCGCGGCCCGCCGACGACGCCCCGGCGGCGGACCCGGCGGGGCAGGCCGCCGAGGCGCGCGCCGACGACACCCAGGGCTCCGGCCGACGCCGGGCCCGGACCGCCGACGCCCCGGAGGCGCCGCAGCCCGAGCAGGCCCCGCGCGGGCCGATCGCGCTCGGCCCGGGCCCGGACGACACCTCCGGCGGCGGCGTCGCCACCGCCGGTGCCGCCGCCGACCAGGCCGAGGGCGCCGAGGGCGGCCCCCGCTCCGGTCGGCGGGCCCGCCGGGCCGCCGCGCAGGCCGCGTCCGGCGACGGCTCCGGGGCGCTGCACATCCCCGGCGTGCCCGACCCCGGGACACCGGTCTACCCCGGCCTGGAGAACTCGCTGGCGGTCTCGACGCCGGAGCCGGTCACCCCGACCGCCCAGCCCACCGGGCGCCGGCGGCGGCTCGCGCTGCCCGCCGACCTGGCGGAGAGCGCCGAGGAGGTCACGGCGGTCCTGCCGCCCGTCCCCGCCGCCGACCCCGCACCGCCCGCCGAACCGCCCGCCGCACCGCCCGTCGGGGCGGCGCAGTCCGCCGCGCTGGAGGTCGCCCGGCCCGCCG